>JANNDB010000521.1:0-2348 GCA_031387285.1 Betaproteobacteria bacterium
CAACAAAGGTGGCTGCATCATCTACGGCCGCTCGGACGCCACGATCAACCGCCATGGCCTGCGCATGGGCACCAGCGAGTTGTACAGCGCGGTGGAGGCGCTGCCCGAGGTGCTCGACTCCATGGTGGTGGATCTGGAGTACCTGGGGCGCGAGAGCTACATGCCGCTGTTTGTCGTGCTGCGCGAGGGGGTGTCGCTTGATGCCGCCATGCGCCAGCGCATCAACGACGCCATCCGCGTGGCACTGTCCCCGCGTTTTCTGCCCGACGCAGTGCTGCAGGTCGCCGAGATCCCGCGCACCTTGTCCGGCAAGAAGCAGGAGTTGCCGATCAAGAAGCTGATGCTCGGGCAGCCGCTGGAAAAAGTGGTGAACCGCGAGGCCATGGCGAACCCGGCGTGCCTGGACTGGTATGTCGAGTTCGCGCGTTCCCACACGCGTGCCGCCTGAAGCCGCGACGCCTCAGCGGTCGACCTGGTGCAGGGTGGTGAGACTGAGCAGCGCCTGCACGACCTCGGGCTTGAAGCCTACTCGCGCATTGCCAAAACCGTCGCCGCCACTCATCACCAGTTTCTGGATGTATTCCACGCAATCGCGCGTTCCCCAGAACATCTGGATGGCGTTGGCGATCCGTGCATGGTGTCTGGCGACCACCGCCATGGCGCTGTCGATGCCGACCTGGCGCGGCAATTCATGCAGCGGCATGGGCCGCGTGGCCAGTTCCTCTTCCACAAAATCAATGGGAGGAAAACCGGCGTCTTTGGGTTTTGGTTTGGTCGCCATTGCTGCCAATTATCCTGCGTTTCCAGGTCCGGCGGCTAGTGCCCCGGGGCCGGGGTTCACGCTCCGTCAGGCTTGATCTGGGCGCGTGCGATCACCGGTTTCCAGCGCGCCTGCTCGGCGCTGATGAAGGTGTCGAACTCGGCCGCCGAGTTGCCAACGGCCAGCGCCGAATCCACGGCGAGTTTGTCCTTGACCACGCTGCCCCGCGTGGCCTTGATGGCTTCCGCCTCCAGCCTGGCGATATTCGCCTTGGGCCATTTGCTGGGCGCCAGCAATCCATACCACTGGGTCATTTCGAAGCCCTTGTAACCCTGCTCGGCCACGGTGGGCACGTCAGGCAGCTGCGGCAGCCGGGTGGTGGTGCCCGTGGCAATACAACGCAGCTTTCCGGCCTTGATGAACTGCAGCAAGGCGGGCGCGCCGACCGATGCAGCCTGCAGCCGGCCGGCCATCAGGTCGGTGAGCATCGGTCCGGTCCCGCGGTACGGCACATGCAGCACAAAGGTTTCCGAGACCATCTTGAGGTACTCGAAGGCGAGGTGCCCTGCGCTGCCGTTGCCGGCCGAGCCGTAGTTGAGTTGTCCCGGGCGGGACTTTGCGTAGGCGACGAACTCCTTGAGGTTCTTCACCGGCAGATCAGGGTGCACTACATACAGGCTGGGCACCTTGGAGACGAGCGTGATCGCGGCAAAGTCGCGGGTGGCGTCGTAGGGCAGCTTGTCGAAGATATAGGGGTTGACCGCCAGCGTGCCGATATGGCCGAGGATCAGCGTGTGTTCGTCGGTCGATGCAGCGACTTCCTGCATCGCAATGTTGCCAGCGGCGCCGGGCTTGTTCTCGACAAACACGTTTTGCCCGATGGTTTTTGCCATTTCACCAGCAACGGCGCGGGCGACGATTTCGGAGCTGCCTCCGGGCGCGAACGGCACCACCAGGCGCAATGGTTTGGACGGCCAGGCCGTTTGCGCGAAACTGTGCAGGGGCGCGGTGGCCAGTGCCGGCACGGCATAACGGGTGAGCCAGTGACGGCGTGAGACGAGGGAGTGCAGCATGGGGAGGTTCCGTGGACGGCGGGCATGTTGTGCCCAAGCCAGGGCGCTATTTTGCCTGCCTGCCACGCGACAGGGTCGACGGTTTGACAACTGCACAAACCCTTCATGACAATGGCGTGTGCGATGCGGGGCGCCGTTGCGTCTGCAGCGCGCATGGCGGCCCGCATTGCGCTGGACCACGACAACTTCCCGGAGACAACCCCATGTACTTCACGCGCCTTTGGGCCCCATTGCAAAACGCGGTGCGCCCGCTGATGACCGGCCTGTTGCTGGCCCTGCCCCTGGCTGCGATCGCGGAGTACCCGGAGCAGCCGATCAAGGTGTTTGTGGCGTTCCCGGCCGGCTCCGCGGTGGACGTGGTTGCGCGTTCCATAGTGAGCCGCCTGGCCGGCCCGCTCGGGCAGCCGGTGGTGATCGAAAACAAGGTGGGCGCCGGCGGCAACATCGGTTTCGAACTGGCCGCGCGTGCGCCCAAGGACGGCTACACCCTGTTGTTCGCACCGACGCAACTGGCG
>JANNDB010000530.1:0-2954 GCA_031387285.1 Betaproteobacteria bacterium
GACGAAGTGCAGTGCGGCATGGGCCGCACCGGCAAGTGGTTTGCGCACCAGTGGGCCGGGATCATCCCCGACGTCATGCCGCTGGCCAAGGGCCTGGGCTCCGGCGTCCCGATCGGTGCCGTCGTGGCAGGCCCCAAAGCCGCCAGCATCTTCCAGCCCGGCAACCACGGAACCACCTTTGGAGGAAACCCGCTGGCCATGCGCGCCGGCGTGGAGACGCTGCGCATCATGGAAGAAGACGGCCTGCTGGCCAACGCCAGCAAGGTAGGAGCCCATTTGCGCGCGGCGCTCGAGCGTGCGCTCGCCGCGGAGATCGCCTCCGGCGCGGTGCGCGAATTGCGCGGCCAGGGCCTGATGATCGGCATGCAGCTGGCCAAGCCGTGTGGCGCCCTGGTGGGCCAGTGCGCCGACAATGGCCTCCTGATCAGCGTGACGGCCGACACCGTAGTGCGCCTGCTGCCGCCTTTGATCATGACGACAACCGAGGCCGACGAAGTGGTACGCATCCTGTGCCCGCTGGTGAAGGCGTTTCTGGCGGCGTCGCCATGAAGCATTTCCTGCAGTTTTCCGACCTGCGCGCCGAGGAGTACGCCTATCTGTTCGAGCGCGCGGCCGTCATCAAGCGCAAGTTCAAGGCCTACGAAACGCATCACACGCTGGCCGACCGCACGCTGGCGATGATTTTCGAGAAGGCCTCCACGCGTACCCGTGTGAGCTTCGAGGCCGGCATGTACCAGATGGGCGGCAGCGTGGTGCACCTGACGACCGGCGACAGCCAGCTCGGGCGCGCCGAGCCGATCGAGGACAGCGCCAAGGTGATCAGCCGCATGGTCGACCTGGTGATGATCCGCACCTATGAACAGACCAAGATCGAGCGTTTTGCCGCGCACTCGAGGGTGCCGGTGATCAACGGCCTGACCAACGAATTCCACCCCTGCCAGATCCTGGCCGACATCTTCACCTACATCGAACACCGCGGGTCGATCAAGGGCAAGACGGTGGCCTGGGTGGGCGACGGCAACAACATGGCCAACACCTGGCTGCAGGCCAGCGAAATCCTCGACTTCACCGTGCAAGTGAGCACGCCCAGCGGTTATGAGGTGGACCAGTCGGTGGCGGGCATCCGCTCCAGCGAGAGTTACCGCGTCTTCAAGGACCCGCTGGAGGCCTGCTCCGGCGCCGACCTCGTTACCACCGACGTCTGGACCAGCATGGGCTTCGAGGCCGAGAACGAAGCCCGCCTGAAGGCCTTTGGCGCCTGGCGCGTCGACGACGAAATGATGCGCGCCGCCAAGCCGCAGGCACTCTTCATGCATTGCCTTCCGGCGCATCGCGGAGAGGAAGTTGACGCCAGCGTGATCGATGGCCCGCAATCGGTGGTGTGGGACGAGGCGGAAAACCGCATGCATGCGCAAAAGGCGCTGATGGAATACCTGCTGCTCGGGCGCCAGGCCTGAGCTGGCGCGCAAAGGCGGAGATGCCCATGAATCCCACAGGTCGCCTGCCAGGCTGAACTCTGCCGAGATGTTGGAAATAACCGACACCACGAAATTTCAGTGGTGGTAACTTCGCTGCGCCATGAGTAAAAACACCCAAGCCCCCAGCCTCGCCGACTGCCTACAGCTCGACCGGGACGACGCGCTACGCCATCTGCGCGAGCAGTTCGTCCTGCCCGAGGGCGTAATCTACCTTGATGGTAATTCGCTCGGCGCCATGCCGCGCAGCGCACAGCAGCGTGTCGCCCATGCGGTGAGCGCCGAGTGGGGCCAGGGCCTGATACGGTCGTGGAATACGGCGGGCTGGTTCGACATGCCACAACGGCTGGGCAACAAGATCGCCGGCCTGATCGGCGCGTCACCCGACACCGTGGTGGCAACCGACAGCACCTCGGTCAATCTGTTCAAGGTATTGAGCGCCGCCTTGCACATCAGCGCGCAGGATGCGCCACAGCGGCGCGTGGTGCTGAGTGAACGCATCAACTTTCCGACCGACCTCTATATCGCCGAGGCGCTGTGCAAGGAGCGCGGTTTGCGGCTGGTGCTCACCGATGCCGATGATCTCGCGGCGCAGCTGCAGGGCGGTGACGTCGCGGTGCTGCTGCTGACCCATGTGAACTACCGCACCGGCGCCATGTTCGACATGGCCGGTCTGACCGCTGCGGCACACCACGCCGGCGCCCTCACGGTGTGGGACCTGGCGCACAGCGCGGGCGCGGTGCCCTTGCAGATAGCAGCTGCGAACGCCGACTTCGCCGTGGGCTGTGGCTACAAGTTCCTCAACGGTGGCCCCGGCGCGCCGGCTTTTGTATGGGTGCATCCGCGCCACACCGACCGCTTCTGGCAGCCGCTCGCGGGCTGGTTTGGCCATGCTGCGCCGTTCGCGTTCACGCCGGGCTACGCACCGGCAGCAGGGATCGCGCGCTACCTGTGCGGCACTCCGCCCGTCCTGAGCATGACGGCACTGGACTGCGGCCTGGACAGTGTGCTGGCCGCCGGCGACGCCGTGTCCGGGCAGGACGTGATGACCGCGTTGCGCGCCAAGTCGCTGGCCCTGACGGACCTCTTTATCGAACTGGTCGACAGCCGTTGCGCCGGGCATGGTCTGCAACTGGTCACGCCGCGCGAACACGCGCTGCGCGGCTCCCAAGTCAGCCTGGGCTGCGCCAACGGCGCCTACGCCATCATGCAGGCGCTGATTGCCCGCGGCGTGATCGGCGATTTCCGCGCCGGGGATGGTGTAGCCCATCCCGACATTCTGCGTTTTGGCCTCACGCCGCTCTATACCGGCTACGCCGATGTGTGGAATGCCGTCGAGCGGCTGCGCCAGGTATTGGAAAGCGGCGAATGGAAACGCCCTGAGTTCAACCAGAAACGCGCGGTGACCTAGAGAGGCTCCAATGCAAAGCCCTGCCGAAAAAAACGTCGCCGACGAAAAAGCCCAGCTGGACTTCAGCA
>JANNDB010000573.1:0-3333 GCA_031387285.1 Betaproteobacteria bacterium
CCCCACGGAACTGGCTTTGCCAGGCCGTCGGGGGCGTCCTTCATGCCTGCAGTCGCGGGTTGAGCACGTCGCGCAGCTGATCGGCCACCAGGTTGATGGCGACGATGACCACGAGCAAGGCCACGCCAGGAAATACGCTGATCCAGTACTTGCCCGACATCAGGTACTGCGAGCCGTTGGAGATCAGCAGGCCGAGCGACGGGGAGGTCGCCGGCAGGCCGAGGCCGAGGAAGGACAAGGTGGCCTCCAGCGTGATGGCGGAGGCGACTTGCAGCGCAGCAATCACCAGCAAAGGTGTGAGACAGTTGGGCAACAGGTGGCGAAAGATGATGCGCGGCGTCGAGAGCCCGAGGCAGGTGGCGGCCTCGATGTACTCCTTGCGCCGCTCCACCAGCGCCGTGCTGCGCGCGGTCCGCGCGTAGTAGGCCCATTGCACAGTGACCAGCGCGATGATGATCTTGCCGACTCCGGGACCGGTCAGCGCCAGCAGGATCAGCGCGATCAGCACCGGCGGGAACGACAGCTGCATATCGGCCAGGCGCATGATGAGGCTTTCCACCCTTCCTCCCCGGTACGCGGCGAACAGACCCAGCGTGAGCCCGATACTCAACGCGATGACGGTGCTGGCCACGCCGACCATGATCGACGTGCGCACGCCATACAGGATGGCTGACACCATGTCGCGGCCCTGCTCATCCGATCCGAGCAGGAAGGTCAGCGCGCCGTCGCCCGACTTGCTGCCTGGCTCGAGGCGCGAATCCAGGACGTCCAGCACGCGCAGGTCATAGGGGTCCTGCGGCGCAAGGAACGGGCCGGCAATCGCCGCGAACAACACCAGCACCAGCAGCACCAGCCCGAATACTGCGAGGTGGCTCGCGAAATAGGCACGCAGGAAGCGCTGGAACGGGGTTTCGACGTCGCTGCGCATGCGCTCAACCGCCCTTCGCGTCCGACAGGCGCACGCGCGGGTCGAGCAACGAGTACAGCACGTCGACCACCAGGTTGATGAATATGAACAGCGTGACCGTCATCAGCAGGTAGGCCACGACCACCGGGCGGTCGAGCACGTGGATCGAGTCGATGATCAGTTTGCCCATGCCGGGCCAGGCATAGATCGTTTCGGTGACGATGGCGAACGCTATCAGGCCGCCAAACTGCAGCGCAATCACCGTGACGATGGGAATCAGGATGTTCTTGAGCACGTGCACGCCGATGATGCGGCTGTTGCGCAGGCCCTTGGCGCGCGCGAACTTGACATAGTCCTGCAGCAGCGCCTCCTGCGTGCCCGATCGGGTGAGGCGGATCACCAAGGCCATGCTGTAGAGCGCCAGGTTGCAGGCCGGCAGCACCAGGTGCCGCAGGCCGTCGAGCGTGAGGAAACTTACGGGCACACCAAACAACAGGGTGGTCTGGCCGCGCCCGCTGGAGGGCAGCCAGCCCAGTTGCACGGCGAACAGCATGATGAACATCAGACCGATCCAGAACGTGGGCAGGGAGAAGCCGAGGATGGAAAAACCCATGATGGCCCGGCCCGCCAGGCTCTGCGGCCGCAACCCGGCCAGCAGGCCGAGCGGGATTCCGACGCCGATGGAGATGCACATCGCCACCACGGCGAGCTCCAGCGTGGCCGGCATGCGCTCCAGGATCAGCAGCAGCGCCGGCGTCGAATAGGCAAACGACCGGCCCAGGTCTCCGGCAACCGCACTCTGCAGAAACAGCCCGTATTGCACCCACATCGGCTTGTCCAGGCCGAACGCCGCCACGGTGGCCTGGCGCTCCAGTTGGGTAGCCTCCGGACTGATCAGGATATCCACCGGATTGCCGATGGCGTATATGCCCACGAACACCAGCACGGACATCACGAGCAGCGCCACAAGGCTCTGCAGCACACGCCGGATCACGAAGGCAATCATGCGCGTGCCCCGTCAGCGCGCCGGCGTAGGTCAGCGCGGCTTGAAATTGAACGCGTAGGTCCGCTCGTCACCGCGGCCTTCGTACGTGAGCCCCTTCTTCACCGCCCAGGCCGACACCTGGAAGTGCAACGGTATCAGCGCCACATCGTTGCTGATCATCGCAGCTGCCTCCTGCAGCATCTTGTGGCGTGCCGGCGGGTCCATCGTCACCAGCGCCTGTGTCAGGATGGCGTCCATCTTGGGGTTGCAGTACTTGGCCCAGTTGACGACACCCATGCCGGTGGCCGGGTTCTCGCAGGCCAACAGGGCCCGCATGGGAGAAGTGAGGTCGACGCTGCCACCCCAGGCGATGAGGGCCACCGAGAACTCGAACTTGCCGCCGCGCGGCGCGTAGACCGCCATGGGCATGGTGTCCACCTTGGTGTCGACTCCTATGCGGGTGAACATCTGTGCCACCGTCTGGGCGATCTTTTCGTCGTTGACAAGCCGGTTGTTCGGGCCATGCACGGTCAGGGCGAAGCCATTCGGGAAACCGGCCTGCGCCAGTAACTTTTTAGCGCCTTCGGCATCGAACTTCTGCGTCTTGAGCGACACGTTGTACCCGGGCGATCCCGGCACGACCAGGTTTTCCGTGGACTCGGACAGGCTTTCCATGACGCGATCACGAATCGCCTCGCGGTTGATCGCCATGGACAGGGCACGGCGCACGCGCACGTCCTTCAGAGGATTCGCCGCGAGCACGGCGCCGCTCTTGTCGGTGACAAACGGTGACTTGTCCCGCCAGTCGGCGAACATGAATACCATGCGCTGCGAGGTCTTGGTGACGAGGCTCAGATTGGGGTCGTTCCTGACACGGCCCAGGTCGGGGGTGGGAACGTTTTCGATGGCTTGCACGTCGCCGGCGAGCAGGGCCGCCAGGCGGGTCGAGGGATTGGCGATGAAGCGGATCGTGGTGGTCGCCCAGGGTGTCTTGTTGGGGCCGTTGTATTGCTCGTTGCGCTCCATATCTATGCGGTCATCGCGCAGGAAGCGCACGAACTTGTACGGCCCACTGCCGACCATGCCCTTGCCGCTGGCGAAGTCATCGCTGGCCAGGCCCTCGGTCGCCTTCTTGCTGACGATGATGACCGAGACGAGGTCGTCGGGCATCAGCGGCGACGGCGCGCCGGTAGTCAGCCGCACCGTGTTGGCGTCCATGATCTTCTTGTTGATGATGGCCTTGGTGAACAGCGTGAAGCTGGCCGGGCTGTTCTTGATCGTGGCGGGCCGGTCCAGCGAATACACCACGTCCTCTGCGGTCACCAGGCTGCCATCACTGAATTTGGCGCCCTTGCGGATCTTGAACTCCCAGGTCAGTCCGTTGACCAGCGACCAGGACTCGGCCAGTCCCGGCGCGAGCTTGCCGTCGGCGCTGCGCATC
>JANNDB010000607.1:0-3410 GCA_031387285.1 Betaproteobacteria bacterium
GCCCATGCCGCCGAGTATCTGCACGGCCTGATCGGCACAGAACTGCATGGTCTGGGTTGCGTGGTTCTTCAGCAGGCAGACCTGCGCCACCCAGTTCGCGGTGACCTCGCCGCCCGCCAGCGCGGCACCCGCGTCGGCGCGGTCGGCCAGCGCGTCCACCCACGCCTGGGTGGAGGAAATACGCATCTGCATGTCCACCAGCTTGTGGCGGATCACCTGGTGACTGACCAGCGCCTGGCCAAAGGTCTTGCGCTGGCGCGCCCACTCCAGCGCCTCGTCGAAACAGGCCATCGCATAACCCAGTGCAGCGACCGACATGCCCAGGCGCTCGGCGTTGAAGTTGCCCATGATCATCTTGAATCCCTGGCCGGCCTCGCCGATCAGGTAGCGCGCGGGCACGCGCACACCCTCGAAGCGCAAATGCGCGGTGTCCGAACAGTGCCAGCCCATCTTGTCGAGTCTGGTGCGCGACAGGCCTTTGGCATCACCCGGCACCACGATCAGGGAAACGCCCTGCGCACCACGCGGCGGCCCGCCGACGTCGTCCTCATGTGGCACCAGCTCGCCGACGCGGACTGCGACAGTCAGGAAGTCTGCCCGCATGCCCGAGGTGATGAAGGTCTTTTCGCCGTCGATCACCCATTCGTCACCGTCCAGCCGCGCACTGGTGCGCAGCGCGGCCACGTCGGAGCCGCCGCCGGGCTCGGTGATGGCGAGCGCAGCGATTTTCTCGCCGCGCAGGACTGGCGGGATGACCTCGCGCTGCAGCTCGGTTGAGCCGTGGCGCAGGATCGGCGGCAGGCCTATGCTGTGCGAAAACAGGCTGGCACCGACGCCACCGCTGGTGCCGTAACGCGCCATCGCGAGCGTGGCCACATTGCGCATGCGGTGGTTTGCCGGGGTGCCACCGAGGTCTTCCGGATACCCCAGCCCCAGCAAGCCGAGCTGCGCGGCGCGTTCATACAAGGCCCTGGGGAACTCGCCGGCGGCGTCCCACTCCTGCACATGCGGCGCGATCTCCCGCGTGGCAAACCGGGTTACGAGGTAGCTCAGGGCATCGCGTTCGATCTTCTCGTCTTCCGCGTTTGCCAGTCCGTCCTGGCTGTTTGTCTGGCTCAATGGCGCCTCCCCTGCAAAAAAAATGGTTCAGGCCCTGGGCGGCTTCTTGGCAATGCCCATGGTCTTGGCCAGTATGCCCAACATTACTTCATCCGCGCCGCCGCCGATAGAGCCCAGACGCCCATCGCGGTATTTCCGCGACACCCGGTTTTCCCAGGTAAAGCCCATGCCGCCCCAGAACTGCAGGCAGCCATCCGGGATGGCCCGGCCGAGCCGGCCCGACTTGAGCTTGCACATCGAAGCCAGCTCGGTGACGTCCTGCCCCTGGACATACAGCTCGCAGGCGCGGTAGGTCAGCGCGCGCAGGCACTCCACCTCGGTCTTCATTTCGGCCAGCTTGAACTGCACCCATTGCTGGTCCGCCAGGGTGGCGCCGAACAGCTTGCGCTCCTGCGCCCACTCCACTGTCAGATCAATACAGGTCGTCAGACCCTGGATATTGCTGGCCGCGGCCCACAGGCGCTCCTCCTGGAACTGCATCATCTGGTACATGAAACCCTGGCCTTCGGCGCCGATCCGGTTGCGTTGCGGGACGCGCACCTCGTCGAAATAGATCAGGCCGGTATCGCTGGAATTCATGCCGATCTTGCGGATCTTGCGCGCGACCTCGATACCCTTGGTGAGCTTGCCGCGCGGCCCGTCGCGCATGGGAACCATCACCAGGCTCTTGTTCTTGTGCTGCGGGCCATCCCCCGTGTTGACCAGCATGCACATCCAGTCAGCCTGCAGGCTGTTCGTGATCCACATCTTCTGGCCGCTGATGATGTAGTCGTCACCGTCCTTGCGGGCATGGCTCTTGATCGAGGCCACGTCACTGCCCGCGCCCGGCTCGCTCACGCCGATACAACCCACCATGTCGCCGGCAATCGACGGCGCGAGGAACGTGCGGCGCAGCTCGTCGCTGCCAAAACGCGCCAGCGCGGGCGTCGCCATGTCGGTCTGCACGCCGATGGCCATGGGGATTCCGCCGCAGTGGATATGGCCGAGCCCTTCCGCCATGGCCACGGCGTACGAGTAGTCGAGTGCCGCGCCACCGTAGGCCTCGGGCTTGGTGAGCCCGAGCAGGCCCAGGTTGCCCATCTTCTTGAACACTTCGTGGGCCGGGAAGATTTCGGCTTCTTCCCATTCGTCGACATGCGGGTTGATCTCGGCGTCTATGAAACGCTTGAGCGTTTTCTGGATTTCCAGGTGTTCGTGGGTGAATTGCATGGTGGCTTTGCGGATGGATGGTTTACGGGGATCAGACGGAGAAGACCTTCGGCACCACTGCACGGTGGAAGCCATCAAAGGGCTTGATGGCCTCGCGCCCTGCTGCGGCAGCGCTGCTCGCATGCTGGGTTTCCCAGCCCATGCGCACCTGCGGACGCGCACCGTCAATGCGCAGCGTGGTGCCGCTGATGAAGGACGCGGCCGGGCTGAGCAGAAACACGATGCCCGCCGAGGTTTCCGCCTCGTTGCCAAAGCGGCCGAGCGGCACCGTGGTGGCCATGGCGCGCAGGCGCGGCCCTTGTTCTGGCGGATAGTGGTCCATGCCGCTGGAGGCAATGTAGCCCGGCGCCACGGCATTCACCCGCACGCCGCTGTGCGCCCACTCCAGCGCCGCCGTTTCGGTGAAGCTGACCATGCCGGCGCGCGCCGCACCGCTGTGCGCCATGCCGGGCATGGAGCCCCACATGTCGGCGACGATGTTGACGATGCTGCCACCCGCCTGTTCCATAGACTGGGTGTAGCACTCGCGTGCCATCAGGAAGCCGCCCGTCAGATTGGTGTCGATCACCGCCTGCCAGCCCTTGGCCGTGATAGCGGACAGCGGCGTGATGTACTGGCCGCCGGCATTGTTCACCAGTCCGTGGATGCGACCGTGTTCGGCCATAACGGCAGCCACCAACTGCCGGACGGCATCTTCCTGGCGGATATCACAGCTGTGCAGCGTGGCGGACCCGCCGTCCTGCCTGATCTCGGCCTGCACCGCCTGCAGCTTTTCCAGTTTGCGCCCTACCAGCACCACATGCGCGCCCAGGCTGGCCAGCTCATGCGCTGTGCAGCGCCCGATTCCCGAGCCTCCGCCTGTGACCACCACCACCTTCCCCGCCATCAGGCCGGGCGCAAACGCTGACCGGTACGCCATGCAAACTCCTGCTCATATTTCGACACCGCCCCGTGGTCCGGGACCGGCTGTCTGATGATACGGGCGTTTATTGCGCGGCCAACAGGCGCCGCGTCACACCTTGGAGAAGTCCGGCTTGCGGCGTTCGGCAAACGCCGCAAACGCTTCACGCGCCGCGGGTTCG
>JANNDB010000609.1:0-3215 GCA_031387285.1 Betaproteobacteria bacterium
GTCCTCCATCACGCTGCGGATGCGCGCCTGGTAATTGCGGCTGGGAGCGATCTGCTGCGTGATGCCCTCCCTGAATATCTTTTGCATCTCCGAGTAGCCCGAGAAGCCGAAACGCTGGGCAAAACGGATTACGGCCGACGGATGCACGCCGCAGCGCCCGGCCACATCCTGAATGCGGTCAAGCCCGATGTGGTCGCGGTGCTGCTCCACATAGCGGGCGATCAGCTGCAACTGGCGACTCAGCGACGTGAACTCGTCGCGGATCGCGGCCAGTAGCCGATCAGCGGCGGGGTGCGCAGGTGAGGGGCCCAGGCGGATGGCCGCCGGATCGGGCGCGTTCATGGTAGCTGGGCTTGGCATGGGTTTAGAAAAATAGAAAAAATATTCTAAGCGTTTATCCTAGTGTAAATAAATTCTTTTCTGTCACCATGCTGCAACCCCAGCGTGCGATGGTTCCGGCATGCCAGAGGGCCACCAAGACTTTCCATCCATGCCAGCCGTCGAGCCGATCATTTCCATCCGTGATTTGCGCGTTGCCTATGGCGCCAATCAGGTGCTCAAAGGCATCGATCTGGCCATCGCGCCAGGCAGCTTCGTGGCTTTGCTGGGGCCGTCCGGATGCGGCAAGACCACCCTGCTGCGCACACTCTCCGGATTTACACCTGCGTCAGGCGGTGCCATTACGGTAAACGGCCGCGACATCCTGCCTGAGCCGCCAGAACGGCGCGGCATGGCCATGGTGTTCCAGTCCTACGCCCTGTGGTCGCACATGAACGTAGCACAAAACATGGGTTACGGCCTCAAATTGCGCCGTGTGCCGCGCGACGAAATCGGGCGCCGGGTTACCCGGCTGCTGGACATGCTCGGCCTGCAGGGCTACGGCGAGCGCCCGGTGACCGAGCTCTCCGGCGGCCAGCGCCAACGGGTCGCACTTGGGCGCGCTCTGGCGGTCGAGCCACAGATCCTGCTGCTGGACGAACCACTCTCCAACCTGGACGCGCGTATTCGCCTGCAGATGCGCCACGAAATACGTTCCATCCAGCGGCAGTTGGGCGTAACCGCCATCCTGGTGACGCATGACCGTGAAGAAGCCATGGTGATGGCCGACCAAGTGGTGATCCTTGACCAGGGCCGGATCGCCCAGATCGGCACGCCCGAAGACGTGTTCCAGCGTCCCCGCACGCCCTATGTCGCAGCCTTCATGGGCGCCGAGAACATCATCGATTGCGAGGCCGAGCCCTTCGGCGAAACGGTCCGCCTGCTTGTTACGGCCGTGCCACAGGCGCAGGTGCATTGCCCGCGCACACCCGGTGATACGGGCGCCGTGCAGGTGCACTTTCGCAGCGAAACCGCGGCATTGCACCATGGCGGAGAGGTTTTACCGAATGCCCTGTGTATTCCGGGCCGCGTGAGCCAGGTCAGCTACCTCGGCGCCGGGTACCGCTGCGAAGTCAAGACTGCGTGCGGCGCGTTTTTCATTGATCACCCGATTGCGGTAGGGGTCGACGACACGGTCCTGATAAGTATTCCCGCCGCCGCACTGCACGTCTACCCGCGCGAGGCCAGCCGCTCGCCACGCGCCACGCATTGATGGCGCCCCGTTTGTCAGCCTGCCCAACCTACCACCCAAGGAGACTCCGATGAAGTTACAGCGCAGAACCCTCGCCATTTCCGTGGCACTTGCCTTTGGCATCCTCAGCGCGTCCGCGCAGGCCCAGGTCACGCTCAACGTGATCAGCGGCGGCTCGCAGAACATGGTCGACTATGTGACCGACTATCTCGGTCCCCTGTTTGAAAAACAGAACCCGGGCGTCAAGGTCAACGTCGTGGGTACCGGGCCCGACGATGCCGGCTCCCAGAAGATGATGGAGAAGCTGCAAGCCCAGCGCTCCGCCCCGACCTGGGATGTGGACGTGATCGTCCCGAACCAGCAGAAAACCGGCGAAATGGTGAAAGACGGACTGCTCCTGAAATACCGCGACAGCATCGCCACGGGCAAGTACGCCGTCAGCCAGAGCGCCAAACAGGCGCTGGGCGTGAATGTGGACGGATATGTGATGCCGATGTTTGAAAGCCAGACCGCACTGGCCTATAACCCGGACCTGATCAAGAACCCTCCCGGTTCCTATGACGAGTTGCGGGCCTTCGTTTCAAAGAATCCAAAGAGTTTCGGTTACAACGGCCTCAAGGGCGGCATGTCGGGCGTGGCTTTTGTGGTGGGCTGGATGTACGCCTATGGCGGCAATGCGGACGCCGTGCAGCAAGGGCCATACGACACGAAGTCCCAGGCCGGCTGGAAAAAGGCCTTCTCCGACCTGAAGTCCTTCAACCAGCAGGTGGTATTTACGCCTGGCAACGCTGGCACGCTGGACATGCTCAACCGCGGTGAGATCGCCATGGGCCCGGTGTGGGTCGACATGTTCCAGACCTGGAAGGCCGAGGGCCGGCTGCCACCGAACATGAAACTCAAGATACTTTCTCCTGGCATGCCGGGGCAGCCGTATTACTACGCCATTCCCGCCAAGGCCAAGAACGCCGAACTGGCGAAAAAGTTCATCGCCCTGGCTACCAGCCCCGAAGTGCAGGCCGAAGGCATCGTCAAGCGCTTCAACTGGTATCCGGGCATAGACGCCAATGTGGTCAAACCCGCCCTCGACCCCAAGGTGTGGAACTCGCTCTTTGTCGACGTGACGCCGGCCGATCTGGCTCGCAACGGCAAGCCCTTCCCGCTTGCGCCGTACTTCAAGGACCTGCGCGAGCAGTACGAAGCCCAGGTGCAGAACTGAGCCGCCTGCCGAGCCATGCGCCGACCATCTGAACTGCTGCCGGCGCTGGCTCTGCTGGCGCCGGCCTTGCTGATGGTCGGCCTCCTGTTTGTTTACCCGCTGGTTTTTTCACTGGCATTCGCCTTTCGCAACGAGGCCACTGGCGGCTGGGACTTCGGCAATTTCACCAAGGCCTTCTCGCTCTACGGAAGCGACATCGCCCTGACGGCCGGAGTCACCGTGTTGTCCACCGCCCTGGTGGGGCTGTTGTCGATTGCTGTCGCCGGCTACCTCACGCTCGGGGAAAGCCCGCGCGCGGTCGGCCTGTTGCGCTGGATATACCGCTGGCCACTGTTCATCCCGTTCGTGGTTGCCGCCCAATTGATGCGCACCTTTCTGGCCAAGAACGGCATGCTCAACAACGGCCTGATGTCGCTGGGTCTGGTCGAG
>JANNDB010000634.1:0-8277 GCA_031387285.1 Betaproteobacteria bacterium
CAACAAACAGGTTTTCACCCGCACCTTCGGAAACAAAGCCGTTGGCATCCAGCAGCATGGCTTCGTTATACCCGTCCTCCGTGGCCTCCATGTTGGCCAGGATCGAGTTCGTGTAGTTGCTGACCGCCTTGGCCTGCGTCATCGTGATATTCACATGGTGGCGGGTGTAGCTGGAGATCTTCACGCGGATGCCGTTTTTCATGCCGTCCTCGCCCAGGTAGGCGCCCCATGGCCAGGCTGCCACCATCAGGTGAATGGTGTTGCCCTTGGGGCTCACACCCAGCTTCTGCGACCCGATCCAGGTCAGCGGCCGCAGGTAGCAGCTCTCCAGCTTGTTCTCGCGCACAACCAGCTTTTGCGCCTCCATCACCTGTTCCTGCGTAAACGGAATCTGCATGCGCAAGATCTTGGCGCTGTTGAACAGCCGCTCGGTATGTTCCTTGAGCCGGAAGATGGCCGTGCCGCTGACCGTGTTGTAGGCACGCACGCCTTCAAAGGCGCCACAGCCGTAGTGCAAGGTGTGGGTCAGAACGTGAATCTTGGCATCACGCCAGTCCACAAGCTGGCCATCCATCCAGATCTTGCCGTCACGGTCAGCCATCGAGGAGGGTAATGCGGTCATGGAGTTTCCTGGTGGAACTGCTTTTGGGGTCGGGGATGGCGCAATTTTAAGGTGTTGCCTGCGGCTCTGGCGGCCGCCACAGTTCCCATTTGGCCAGTTTGCCGCCCACAAACTCACAGGTCACGTGCGATTGCGAGTTGTCGCTCCAGCGGTAGATCTCGGGCTGACTGTCCTTGGGTGAACGCAACTCGCCCAACGCCCGCGTCATGGCGACGACGTGCAACAGGGTGACTCCGGGTCGAAGTTTCGCGTTCAGCATCACCGCGCTGGCCACCGTTCCGATCGGGCGGTCAGCAGCCCGTTTGAGAACCTGCACCATGCGGTTGAAGTGCAGCAACATCCACATCACCAGCCCCGATACCACCACCGCCACACCGGCCCAGCCATAGGAGCGGTATGCCATCGCGACCAGTGCGATCCCCAGGACAGGTACGCCGATACGGGTGAGCAGATACTGGAATGGCATGGTGAAGGCAGTGTCGCAAAAAATCAATCCATCGAGACAGCCACGGTTGGCGCACGGAGCATATCCGGCATTTTCACCGACCTGGCCGCCACCAAACCTGCGGCATCAGGTCAGGCCGCGTACGATGTCCATCGCCTGCTCGACCCGTTCGACGGCATGGATGGTCAGCCCTTCAATGGCCTTCTTCGGGGCGTTCGCCTTGGGCACCAGCGCCACCGAGAAGCCCAGCTTGGCGGCCTCCTTCAGGCGCTCCTGTCCCCTTGGCGCCGGCCTCACCTCGCCCGCCAGACCAACCTCGCCAAACGCGAAAAAACCTTTGGGCAGGGGCTTGCCGCGCAGCGACGACGTGATCGCCAGCAGGACGGCGAGATCCGCCGCCGGCTCGCTTATGCGCACGCCGCCGACGGCATTGACAAACACATCCTGGTCCATGCAGGCCACGCCGGCATGGCGGTGCAGCACCGCCAGCAGCATCGCCAGCCGGTCCCGGTCCAGCCCCACGCTCAGGCGGCGCGGGCTCGGGCCCCCGTTGTCCACCAGCGCCTGGATTTCCACCAGCAGCGGCCGTGTGCCTTCCAGCGTCACCATCACGCAGCTGCCTGGCACCGGCTCGCTGTGCTGGCTGAGGAAAATTGCGCTGGGATTGCTCACCCCCTTGAGGCCACGTTCGGTCATCGCGAACACGCCGATTTCGTTGACCGCGCCAAAGCGGTTCTTGATGGCGCGCACCAGCCGGAAACTGCTGTGCGTGTCGCCTTCAAAATACAAAACGGTGTCCACCATGTGCTCGAGCACGCGCGGCCCGGCCAGGGCGCCTTCCTTGGTCACATGGCCCACCAGCACCACACATACACCGCTGGCCTTGGCAGCCCGCGTCAGGTGGGCGGCGCATTCGCGCACCTGCGCGACCGAGCCGGGAGCCGACGTGAGCTGCTCGGAGTACACCGTCTGGATCGAATCGACCACCGCGATGTCCGGCCGCACCGCATCCAGCGCCGCAAGCATCTTTTCCAGCTGAATCTCAGCCAGCACCTGGACGCGTGAACCCTCCAGCCCCAGCCGGCGGGCGCGCAGTGCCACCTGGGCGCCGCTCTCCTCGCCGGTGATGTACAGGGTCTTGCGGCCAGCGCGCTGCAGGGAGTCAAGTGCCTGCAGCAACAAGGTGGATTTGCCGATACCGGGGTCGCCTCCGATGAGCACGACCCCGCCCTCCACGATGCCGCCACCGAGCACGCGGTCCAACTCTTCGTGTCCGGTGGGCGTGCGCGCCATGTCCACCGCTTCGATATCGGCCAGTACGGCAATGGTCGCAGTCCCGGAGAGCGCCGCAAACCGGTTCCTGCCCGTCGCCGGGCTTTCCGCAACCGTCTCGATCAGGGTGTTCCAGGCGCCGCAACCGGGGCACTTTCCCAACCACTTGGGGCTGTTCGCTCCACACTCGCTGCAGGTATAAACGTTCTTTTCCTTGGCCATGCAGCCATGGTAGCGCCTGCACCACCGCGGGCGTACCCTCTTGCGCAAATCCCGCAATCATTTAACATATTCAATAAATGCTAGCCTCTGCTGTACCCTTCACCCACCGCAACCTCCCCCGTCTGCTGCTGCAGGCGAGGGAATCGGTCATGGCGCACACCCGCCCCGCGCTGCGCGAGCACGCGCTGAGCGATCAGCAGTGGCGTGTATTGCGGGTGCTGGGCGAACATGGCACGGTGGAAACCGGCCGCGTCGCACGTGAAGCGTTCATCCTCGGCCCCAGCCTGACCGGCGTCCTTTCGCGCATGGAGCGTGACGGCCTGATCAGCCGCGAACGGGATCCGGCCGACCAGCGCCGCACCGTGGTCAAGGCCACGGCCCGCGGCAAGGTGTTGGTGCGCAAGCTGTCGGTGACCATCGAAGCGCATTACCATCAAATGGAGACGCTTCTCGGAAAGCAGAAACTCGCGCAGCTCTATACGCTGCTGGACGCACTCATTGCCATGGAAACCAGATGACTCCCGCCTCGCATTTCTGGCCTCAGGGCACGGTCTACGGCACGTTGTTGAATTCGCGCACCGAGCTGGCCGCCATGGGCGATCAACTGACGCAGGCGCCCTACAAGGTAGCCCCGCAGGCTCCTGTGCTGTATGTGAAGCCCGCCAACACCTGGGCGCGATCGGGCGATGCAGTGGTGCTGCCGGCCATGGCGCCGCAGGTTGAGATTGGCGCGTCGGTCGCGATGGTGATAGGGGCACCGGCCTTTGGCGCCGTCAGGGGCAAGGCCCGGACGACGGTGGCCGGTTACGTTCTGGTGAATGACCTGTCTTTGCCGCATGCCAGTTTCTTCCGCCCGCCGGTCAAGTTCAAATGCCTGGACGGTTTTCTGGGCCTGGGCCCGGTATGTGTACCTGCAGGCGCGGCGGGCGACCCGGCACACTTTGCCCTGGAAGTCCGTATCAACAACACGCTCCGTCAAACAGTTCAGTTCAGCGACTTTGAGCGCGACGCCGATACGCTGCTCGCCGACGTCAGCGCGTTCATGACCCTGCGCCCGGGCGACCTGCTGTTGCTGGGTTGCGGCCCGGGCAGGCCACTGGCCGCTGCGGGTGACCGGATCGACATCCGATTGCGGGGCCAACCGGCGTTTGGCACCTTGACGACCCACCTGGCGCATGCAGTGCTGGAGACAGCATGAAGCACGCCCGTGTTGCCTGGGCCGGCGCGGTGCACGAAGCCGTGGAAGACGAAGGCCAACTGCGACTCGCCGACGGCCGGCTGGTTGCGCAGGATGCAGTCGTCTGGTTGCCGCCGCTGGCACCGGTCGTGCGGCCACGCACAATTCTTGCGCTCGGCCTGAACTACGCCGACCACGCCAAGGAACTCGCATTCAAGGCGCCCGACGAGCCGCTGGTGTTCATCAAGGGCGAGGGCACGCTGCTGGGGCATCGCGGCCTCACGCTGCGCCCGCCCGAAGTAGCGTTCATGCACTATGAATGTGAACTCACGGTCGTGATCGGCAAGACCGCGCGCAAGGTCCGGCGCGACGACGCCTACGACTTCATCGCCGGGTACAGCATCGCCAACGACTACGCCATCCGCGACTACCTGGAAAACTGGTACCGGCCGAACCTTCGTGTCAAGAATCGCGACACCTGCACGCCGCTCGGCCCGTGGCTGGTGGACGCCAACGACATCGCCAACCCGATGCAGCTGGGCCTGCGTACCACTGTGAACGGCACGCTGACCCAGTCGGGCAATACCCGCGACATGATCTTCAGTGTCCCGTTTCTCATCGAGTACTTTTCGAGCTTCATGACCCTCGAGCCCGGCGACCTGATTCTGACCGGCACGCCCGACGGTGTGGTGGACTGCAAACCGGGCGACGTGGTCGTCACGTCCATCGACCAGGTCGGTGGCCTGGTCAACACCATCGCAGCGGGATAGCACGACAAATTCAACGTATGTTATATTTATCGTACGTTGAACTTATCGTATGTATATGAAGATCAATCCTGGCGGCAAGCTTTCGCTTGAAGACATCGTGGGGCGCGACCCGCTGGTCGCCCGCGTCACGCAAGACTTGCGCGTTCAAAGCATCATTCTGGTTGCCGAACGACGGATGGGGAAAACCCACGTGCTCGACAAGCTGGTCGCCGCTGCGCCAAGTGGCTGGGTCATGCTCAAACGGGATGTTGAGGGTGTTCGAACCACACTGGAGTTTGTGCAGCTCGTCATGGCAGACCTGCACCCGATGTTGACCAAGTTCCAAAGATTTCGTGAATGGCTCAACACCATCGCAGTAGATGCCGCTGGAATACAGATCGGCCCCGTCAAACTGCCCAACTTCCCTGCAAAACACTGGAAGCAGATCCTCATCGACACCCTGGGCCACGTCGGCGACGATACACAAACGCAATTCGTCGTTTTCCTTTGGGACGAACTGCCCATGATGTTGCAGAACATTGCCAAGAGCAGCCCACACGAGGCAATGGAATTGTTGGACGTGTTACGCAGCCTGCGTCAGGAGAACCCCAAGATCAGGATGGTGTTCACGGGCTCCATAGGTTTGCATCACGTGGTCCGGCATCTCAAGGAGCAGGGTTACGCCAACGCGCCAGTCAACGATATGGCCGTGGTTGAAGTACCGCCACTCAGTCCTATGGATGCGACGAGCCTGGCAAAACAACTCTTTTCAGACAATCAGATTGCAGCAGCAGACGCCTCGATCTTCGCCTTGGTGGCCGCCCAAGTCGATGGCATCCCGTTCTACATTCACCATGTCATGCGGGCGCTCGTGGATCGCAAGCCAGGCTCCGCCTCTGCTGTTACCTCAGACGAAGTTCTACAAATTGTCGACGCGGCGATTCGGTCGGCGCACGACCCTTGGAACCTGAAACACTATGAGGATCGCACGCGCGACTACTATGGGAACAACAGAGAAGCCTGTCATGCCTTGATTGATGGCGTCGCCACAGCGGCAACTTCGATGCCAGTACAAACCGCCATCAACGGTGCCAAAAGTGTTGTGTTAACCGTCGGTCAAGACACTTGGCTGGAATTGATCCGTCTACTGGAGCGCGACTACTACCTGACGCGTGACGGAGCGACAGGCAATCTGCAATTCAAATTCAGCATCGTCAAGCGGTGGTGGTGCTGGAGTCGTGGGCTGACAAGCTCCGAATCGAGCGCAGTATGAAGACGCGAACTGCTTCTGCAGTAACACCCATGGCGCAAAAGGCGCTGTACCTGTCGCACTTCACGCCCAGTATGATGCCAGCGGAAACTCTGCAGGCCATGCTGGTGCAAAGGCAACCGCTGCTGGACACCTGTTTCGCTGATGTAGTCCATAGTGCGAGCACAGTAGCCAAACACCATTACCTCTTTGTGGGGCCACGGGGCATTGGCAAGACTCATCTAGTCTCCTTGTTGCATCACCGGTTAGAGCAGGCCCCAGCGATCCAACGCAAAGCTCTGATTGCGTGGATGCGCGAGGAAGAGTGGGGCGTCACCAGTTTCTTTGAGTTGGTCTTGCGTATTCTTCGCACACTGGATCAGTCTTATCCCGACATGGGCCTCCAAAAGGAGACTGCCGCACTGTACGACTTACCCCTCAAACAAGCGGAAGGAAGCGCGACGTCCCTCCTGCTAAAGACACTTGGCAAGAAGACGCTGGTCGTCTTGATGGAAAACCTGGACGATCTGTTTGAACAGATAGGCGACGCAGGTCAACGTCAATGGCGCGCCTTCCTTCAGAACCATCCGCAGTTTGTGATCGTCGCCACAACTCCCTCCCTGTTCAGTGGCGTCAGTGTGCAAAAGTCGCCGTTCTACGGCTTCTTCGACATCCAGCCACTGAAGGAGTTTGAGTTCGACGACGTTGTCGTCCTGCTCGAAAAGATCGCAACGGAACGGGGTGACCCGAAGCTGGCCAGTTTCATCCAGTCGCCCGAAGGGCGCGCACGCGTGCGCGCCATCCACCATCTGGCGGAAGGCAATCCGCGCATCTACGTGATCTTCGCGCAGTTCCTGAGCCAGGAAGCACTGGACGAGCTCGTGCAAGCCTTCATGCACACGCTGGACGAGCTGACACCGTACTATCAAGCGCGCATGAAAGAGCTGTCCGGCCAGCAGCGCAAGATCGTCGAGTATCTGGTGAACTTCCGCGGTGCCGCGCCCGTCAAGCAGATTGCCAAGTCCTGCTTTATCACGCACCAGACTTGTTCGGGGCAACTCAAGCAGTTGCGTGACAAGCGCTATGTACGGTCCATTGAACAAGGGCGGGAGAGCTACTACGAGCTGTCGGAGCCGCTGATGCGACTGTGCATGGAGGTGAAGAAGCAGCGGGGGGAGCCGATCAGTTTGTTTGTGGAGATTCTGCGGATTTGGTACACGAGGACCGACCTAGAGCAATGGTTGGAGAGCCCGCAAAATCATCGGCCCCTAGACATGCGATACATAAAGGGGGCACTTGATGGTCTGATTCGTAGCGGTGACCCCAAGGTCGATGCCATTGTTAAGGATCTTATTAACGCCACAGGTGCCAGGAAACCCGCAACTGTTGAGTCACTGCTAGATGAGCTAACCGCAATCGCGTCTGATCCTTCTGTCTGGAAGCTGGAGGCTGCGCTGCTACCTATGTTGTCCTCGGCCTATTTGGACCACCTCGGGGACGAGAAACTGTCGAACCTTGCCGCTGGACTTGAGGCCCTTTTGCCCGAATCTGACTTCACTCACTTCGAACAGAACGGGATCGACCGGGTATCGGCTCTCTTTGTTTACATCCGATCTTCTCAGAAACTTTTTGCAGTCAACCAAGACATCGCGCGGCGTGTTTTCAAGCCCCTCGCAAATTTGCTAATCACCCACTCCGCCGAAGCGGCCGTGGCGATGATTTGGTCAATTGCACAGATCTCGCCCAGCGAATTTCAACCATGGTCCCAGAATCTGATGGAACTAATGGGGCGGACGAGTACTGCGCTGACATTTCGGAGAATCCTAGTGCGCGACTTTGAAGCACTGATTTCCGGAAAGGAGTCCGAGTTGCTCAAGCTACCTATAGAAGAGCGCAAATTGTTGATCGCCCATATGCGGCCGATGTTCGAATATGCCAAACAGAGGAATTCGTAGTCCGATGCAAATCAACCACCTCATCAACGGCAAGTCCGTCCCCAGCCGCAGCTACTTCGAAACCCTCAACCCAGCCACGCAGCAGGTGCTCGCCGAGGTGGCGCAAGGCGGCGAAGCCGAAGTCAATGCCGCCGTCGCCGCAGCCATGGCCGCATTCCCGAAATGGGCGGCCACGCCTGCGCCGCAACGCGCCAGGCTGATTCGCAAGCTGGGCGAGCTGATCACCCGCGATGTCCCCGACCTGTCGGAAACCGAGACCAACGACTGCGGGCAGGTCATCTCCCAGACGCGCAAACAACTTGTGCCGCGCGCGGCCGACAACTTCAGCTATTTCGCCGAGAGGTGCACGCGGGTCGATGGGCACACCTATCCGACCGAGACGCATCTCAACTACACGCTGTTCCATCCGGTCGGAGTCTGTGCCCTGATATCGCCGTGGAACGTGCCCTTCATGACCTCCACCTGGAAGGTGGCACCCTGTCTGGCATTTGGCAACACGGCGGTGCTCAAGATGAGTGAGCTCTCGCCAATGACCGCGGCGCGGCTGGGCGAACTGGCGCTGGAATCGGGCATTCCCGCCGGGGTT
>JANNDB010000683.1:0-2945 GCA_031387285.1 Betaproteobacteria bacterium
TGCCTGCAAGACAACAACCATTCAACCCCAAAGGACCTGCGATGAGCGAAATTGCCGAAAAACTGGTGCGCCGTGGTGGCGCCCGCGAAGCCCGGCGCGCTGCCCGTGCCGCCCCCTTGCCCGACAGCCTGCGCCCGGTACGCCCGGGCATGAACGGCGGGCGCTACCAGCCGCTGTCCGACGCCGACGTGCTGAAGATCCACCATGCGGCGCTTGACGCGCTGGAGACCATCGGTTTCGCCGACGCACCCCAGAGCGGCATTGACCTGATGACCAAGGCGGGCGCCACGCTCACCTCCACCGGCCGTCTGCTGTTTCCGCGCGCACTGGTCGAAGACACCGTGGCCAATGCCGCGCGCCATTTCGTGCTGCACGGGCAGGATCCGAAGTACGACATGGAGCCCTGGGGCAACCGGGTGTATTTCGGCACCGCTGGCGCCGCCGTGCACATGGTCGATGCCAAGACCGGCGAATACCGGGAGTCCACCACGCGCGACCTGTACGACATCGCGCGGGTGGTCGACACGCTGGAGCACCTGCACTTTTTCCAGCGCTCCGTGGTCTGCCGCGAACTGACGAACCCGGCCGAGATGGATTTCAACACCACCTATGCCTCGGTTTCCGGCACCACCAAACACGTGGGTTCGAGCTGGGTCTCGCCCGAACATGTGGAGGAAAGCCTGAAGATGCTCCACCTGATCGCCGGCGGCGAAGACAAGTGGCGCGCGCGCCCGTTCGTGAGCCAGTCGAACTGTTTCGTCGTACCGCCGATGAAGTTCGCATTCGATGCCTGCAAGTGCATGGAAGTCGCGGTGCGGGGCGGCATGCCGGTCCTGCTGCTGTCTGCCGGACAGGCCGGGGCCACGGCGCCCGCATCGCTCGCCGCCGCGCTGGTGCAGGAAGTCGCCGAATGCCTGGCTGGACTGGTGTACGTCAATGCCATCCAGCCGAAGGCAACTGCCATCTTTGGCACCTGGTGTTTTGTGTCCGACCTGCGCACCGGCGCCATGTCGGGCGGCAGCCCGGAGCAGGCCCTGCTGTCGGCGGCCAGCGCCCAGATGTCGCGCTTCTACGACCTGACCGGCGGCACCGCATCGGGCATGACCGACTCCAAGATGCCCGACGCGCAGTGCGGATCGGAACGCGCCTACAACCACGCGCTGGTGGGCAACAGCGGCGCCAACCTGATCTATGAGTCGGCCGGCATGATGGCCAGCCTGATGGGGTTCTCGCTGGAGAGCCTGATGATCGACAACGACATCATCGGCGCCGTGCAACGCACCATCCGCGGCATCGAAGTGGATGACGAATCGATCTCGCTGGAGACGATGCGCCAAGTCTGCCTGGAAGGTCCCGGTCATTATCTGGGCTCGGACCAGACCTTGAAGCTGATGCAGAAGGACTATCTGTATCCGAACATTGGCGACCGCTCCAGCCCGAACCAGTGGGCCGAGCAGGGCCGGCCGTCCGTGATCGACCGGGCCTCCGCCAAGCTCAACGCGGTGCTGGCCAGCCATTACCCGTCGCACATACCGCAGCACATCGACGACGCGATCCGCGCGCAGTTTCCGGTGCGCCTGCCACGCGAGTTCATGCGCCCTTCCTGAATCCGGCGCGCTTGGCGCTCGCCCGGCTCGCAGGCCGCGCGCCGCTAGACTCGTGCCATGATGTTTTTCGCCTCCAAGCTGCTGTCTTTCGCGGAAGAGCCACTGTTCTGGACCATGGCCCTGCTGGGCTGCGGGCTGCTGTTGGCGCCCTTCAAGCGCCGGCTCGGAATGGGTCTGGCCTGGGCCGCACTGGCGGTGCTGGCAGGCAGTGGCTGGACCACGGTTCCGGACCACCTGTTGCGCCGTCTGGAGTCGCGTCATCCAGCCCTGGCCGCGAACGCCAGCCTGGACGGCTACGTGGGTATTGTTCTGCTGGGCGGCGCCCTGGCGCACTCCCGGCTGTGGGAAGCGCACAAACAGGTGGCGCTGAACGACCATGCCGAGCGCATGACCGCGGCGGTTTCGCTGGTCCGCAGCCATCCGCACCTCAAGCTGCTGTTCACCGGAGGTATTGCGACGGTTCCGCCGCGGGGGCTGACCGAGGCGGTGCGGGCCAGGCAGTTCTTTGATGAAATGGATGTGGACCCTGCGCGGGTGCTGTATGAAGACCAGTCGCGCAATACGGCCGAAAACGCCACCCTGAGCGCCAAAGTCCCCGGCGTGGACCCGCGCCAGCGCTGGCTGCTGTTGACTTCGGCGTACCACATGCCGCGCTCCATGGGTGTGTTCGTCAAGGCCGGCTGGAACGTGACGCCGTACCCGGTGGACTTCCGCACCACCGTCGAACCGTCATGGTTTGACTATTCGCTTCACGAGGGTGCGCGTCGCTGGCAGCTGGCGCTGCATGAGCTGCTGGGCTACTGCGTTTACCGCTGGAACGGGCTGATCTGACCGCCTCGGCGGGCGGAAACGTCAATCCGCAGTGCCAGGCGGAAGCCGGCTCGCCAGCACCTTGTCGATACGCCGCCCGTCCAGATCGACCACTTCGAAAAGCCAGCCGGCGCACTCGATTTTCTCGGCCGTCACCGGCAGGTGGCCGCACACGGCCATCAGCAGGCCGGCCACGGTGTTGTAGCGGCCGCGCTCTTCGTCGGGCAGTTCTTCAATGTCCAGCCGGGCCTTGAATTCACCAACCGGCATGGCGCCATCAATCAGCCATGTGCCGTCGCCCCGCGCGGTGGCCCAGGCGTCGACCTGCGCATGCGGCTGCAACTCGCCGGTGATCGCTTCCAGCAGGTCGTTGGGCGTGATCAGGCCCTGCACCACGCCGTACTCATCGACCACAAACACCATGCGGGTGGACTGGGTGCGAAACTGCTCCACCAGTTCCATGCCCGTCAAGGTTTCCGGCACGAATACCGGCGGCTGCACGTGCGCTTCGATGCTGCCTTCATGGGC
>JANNDB010000082.1:0-1619 GCA_031387285.1 Betaproteobacteria bacterium
CTGGTTGGCAAGCTGGGTGGCCCGGTCTACCGTGCTGCTGATCTCCTGCAACGCCTGCATCGGGGCCACGTCGGCGCGCAGGGCCGACTGCACCTGGGTCTTGAGTACCGCCAGCGGTGTGCGCAATTGGTGCGACGCATCGCGCACGAACCGCTTCTGGTCGTTGAGCAGGCGTTGCAGCCGCTCCATGACCTGGTTGGTGGCATCCACCAGTGGCAGCAGCTCGCGCGGCAGGGCGGGTGCGGCGATGGGTGTCAGATCGCCCTCCGGCCGGCTGCGCACCGCGCTGCTCAGGGCGCGCACGGGACGGGTTGCGCGCTGCACCACCAGCACCACCACCAGCGCGATCACCGCCGCCAGCAAGGCTTGATGCCACAGGGTGCCGATCAGGATCTGACGTGCCAGCGTGTGTCGCAGCTCCAGCGTTTCCGCCACCTGGATGGTGGCCATGCCACGTCCGCCCGGGCTGGCCACCGGCTGCAGCAGCACGGCAACGCGTACCGGATCGCCGCGGTACACGTCGTCGTAAAAATCCACCAGGGCGGCATACGGACCCTGGTCGGGCAGGCGGCCGTGCCAGCGCGGCAGGTCCTCGGCGCCATCGACCTGCGCACCATGTCCGTCGGAGATGCGGTACACCATGCGGCTGCGGTTGTCGGCGTCAAACGCTTCCAGTGCCGAATACGGTACGTTGGCGCGAAACCGTGCCTGCGCGCCTTCTCCCTGCACTTCGAGCAACTCGCCGATGGACTTGGCCGACGCCAGCAAGGTGCGGTCGTAGGCCGTATTCACCGCCTCCAGCGCCTGGCGGTACAGACTCACCGTGTTGACCAGCATCAACAGCCCGATCGGCAGCAGAATGCCCACCAGCAGATAGCGCCGCAAGGAAACGGCGGGCACACGCGGCATCATGCGGTTCAGGCACCCGCCTTGAGCAGGTAGCCCAGCCCGCGCAGCGTCATCAGGGTGGCGCCGGTGCCGGAGAGCTTTTTGCGCAAGCGGTACACCACCACTTCCACGGTTTCGGGCCGTACGTCGGATTCGCCCTGGAACACCTCTTCCAGCAATTGCTCGCGGGTGACCGCGCGGCCCATGCGCTGCGCGAGGGCTCGCAGCAGGCGCAGCTCCCGCGGCGCCAGCTCGAGCACGGTGTGACCGTGGTAGAAGGCGCCGGACGCGGGGTCCAGCCTTAGTTGACCCCACTGCGGCGTTTCCCCCAGGGACTCGGCGCCGGCGCCGGCGGCACGCCGGTGCAGCGCCCGGATACGCGCCTCGAGTTCGTCCAGGTCGAACGGTTTGGCGAGATAGTCGTCAGCCCCGGTGTCCAGGCCGATCACGCGGTCGCCCACGGTGCCGCGGGCCGTGAGGATCAGCACCGGCGCGCGCATGCCTGCCTGGCGCGCCCGGGCCAGCACATCGAGCCCATCCATGCCGGGCAGGCTCAGGTCCAGCACCACGACGTCGGGTTGCAGCGACTGCCAGAGCGCCAGGCCGTGGGGTCCGTCAGAAGCCGTGGAAACACCGACACCCTTGCGCTGCAGCGCGCGCTGCAGGCTCAGCTGCAAAGCCGCGTCGTCTTCGATCAACAACAGGCGCATGGAGGGGAAATGGCTGGCAAC
>JANNDB010000746.1:0-6904 GCA_031387285.1 Betaproteobacteria bacterium
CCAGGTGCAGCGTGATCCGGCAGTGATCAGCGCTTACCTGGGGGCTTGACCGTCATGCCAATGCTGGAAGTCTCCAACCTCGAAGCCTCCTATGGCGCCGTTCAGGCCCTGCGCGGCGTTTCACTGCATGTCGATCAGGGAAAAATCGTGGCATTGCTGGGGGCCAACGGCGCCGGCAAGACAAGCGTACTCAAGACCATCAGCGGCATCGTCGAGCCGCGCCGCGGCAGTGTGCGTTTTGACGGGCGGGACCTGTCCGGCATGGAGCCGGACCGCATCGTCGGCATCGGGCTGTGCCATGTCCCTGAAGGGCGCGAGATATTCAAGATGCGCACGGTACAGGAAAACCTGGTGCTCGGTGCTTACCTGCGGCATGACCATGCCGCGATACAGGCCGACATGGAGCGCATTTTTGGCTACTTTCCGATCCTGCAGGAGCGCCGCCAGCAGCGCGCCGGACTCTTGTCGGGTGGCCAGCAACAGATGCTGGCGATTGGTCGCGCGCTGATGGGCAAGCCGCGAGTCATGCTGATGGACGAACCGTCGCTCGGGCTGTCACCGCTATTGGTGAAAGAGATTTTTGCGATTGTCCGCCGGCTCAGGGACGAGGGCATGACGATCCTGCTGGTCGAACAGAACGCGAGCGTCGCACTGGATGTGGCCGACTACGGTTACGTAATGGAAGTTGGCCGCGTGGTGATGGAGGACACCGCCCAGGCGTTGCGCGACAACCCGACCATCCGGGAGTTCTACCTCGGAGTGGCCCAGGACGGCGCCGCGACGACTGGCGGCGGCCGCCGCGTTCGAAAGAAGCAATGGTGACGCCAGTGAACTCCCCTTCGCCCGAGCCTGGTGGCACTGCGGGTACAGGCACGGCCACGCTGCCAGTCTGGTTCTGGGAGGTCGCCAATCAACGCGGTGCGGCAGTCGCCATGCGCTGGAAACACCTGGGCATCTGGAGCGACATCAGCTGGCAGGCCTACGCTGCGGGGGCACGATCGCTTGGTTGTGCGCTACTGGCCTGCGGCGGCCGGCGTGGTGACCGTGTCGCCGTGTTGTCCGATGGGCGGCCTGAGTGGTGCCAGATTGAGTTCGGTGCCATGGGGGTTGGTGTGCTTTCGGTAGGTCTGTTCGCCTCGGACAGTGCCGCTCAACTGGTTCGTTCAGTCAACGACTGCGCGGCACGCTGGTTGTTCGTGCAGGATCAGGAACAGTTGGACAAGGTATTGCCGGTGTTGGGCGAGATGCCGGGCATCGAGAAGATCGTATATCTTGATGGCACGGGCCTGCATGGCCTGGCACATCCGCTGGTGAAGGGTTTTGATGAGTTCCTGGAGGCCGGGCGGCAGTTCCATGCGCAGCACCCGCAACGCTGGGAGGCGGAGCTCCACGCTGTGCGCCCCGGCGACGCGGCAACCATCGCGTACACGTCGGGCAGTTCCGGGCCCGCCAAGGGCGTGGTGCTCAGCCATGCCAACCTGATGTTCCAGGTGCGCGCGATGGAGCAGGCATGTCCGGGCCGCGAGGCAGACGACCAGCTCAGCTTCCTGTCCATGGCGCATATTGCCGAGCGCTGTTTCTCGGTATACCGGGCGCTTGCGCATGGTGCCGTCATTCATTTGGGGCAGGGCCTGTCCGGCTTGGTCGGAAACCTGCGCGAGGTGTCGCCGCACGTGGTACTGGCGGTGCCCCGGGTATGGGAGAAGTTGTACGCCACGGTCACACTGGCCATTGCGCAGGGAACAAAAACCGAGCGCATGGCTTACCGCTCGGCACTCGCGCTGGGCAACAGGGTGGTTGACTGTCGCATGGCAGCGCGGCCCGTCCCCCGCGCGCTGGCATTCCAGTATGGCTTGGCCCGGATGCTCGTGCTCAACCGCGTGCTGTCGATGATCGGCCTGCGGCGCGCACGCTCCATGGTGTCCGTGGCGGCGCCGATCGCGCCGGAGCTGGTGCGCTGGTTCCACGCTTTGGGGCTGCCGATGGTCGAAGCCTACGGGTTGACTGAATGTGCGGGGATCGCCACCATCAGCCGCGCGGGGGACGAAAAAGCCGGCACCATGGGCCGGGCCACGCCGGGCACCGAAGTGAAGGTGGCTGACGACGGCGAGATACTGGTGCGAGGTCCGCATATCTTCGTGGCCTACGTAAACCAGACAGGCCCGACCGAGCGAGCGCTGCGCAATGGCTGGCTGTACACCGGTGACCGCGGGCGCCTCGACGCCGACGGCCGCCTGACGGTGACAGATCGCATGCGGGATGCCATCGTCACCACCGCCGGCGATCTGGCGAATCCGTCCGAGCTGGAAGCCAGCCTGAAGGTCAGCCCGTATATTGCCGACGCCATCGTCGTCGGTCACGGCCAGGCACACCTGGCTTGCCTGCTGATGATCGACCACGACACCGTCGCCAAATTCGCCAGTGAGAAGAACCTCGTGTTCACGAGTTTCGCGAGCCTGACCCGGGCGCCCGAAGTGCTCCATCTCATGCAGCTGGAGATCGACCGCGTGAATCGCGGCCTTGCGCCCGGGCTGCATCTGCGCAGCTTCGTGCTGGCGCAGACCGAGATGACCGTGCACGACCCCGAGATGACACCCACCCTGCAACTGCGCCGTGGACAGGTACTGGAGAAATTCGGCCCGCTTGTCCGGGGCCTGCACGCCGACGTGAAAAACTGAGCAACCACCAACCGGAGACCAACCTATGAAGACAAAAAGTCAGATCTACAAAGACTCCCTCGACGCCTGGGGCCGCGGTGACGTGCAAGGCATGTCCGCGCCGTATGCCGACGATATCGAGTGGTACCCGAACCGCTCGATGCGGCCGGTCAAGGGCAAGACGGCCATGCTGGAGTTCATGGCGAAGTTCGGCGCCGGCATGAGCAACCCGCAGTACACGCAGACCTTGATGATAGAAAACGGCAACATGCTGTTTGTCGAAGGCACCGAAAGCTATACCAAGAACGGCCGTCAGGTGAGCGTGCCCTATGCCGGAGTCGTGGAGTTCCGGGGCGAAAAGATTGTTGCCTGGCGCGATTATTTCGACCTCAAGTCACTGGAAAAGCAACTGGCGGGCTGATGCCCCTGGCATCAGACCCTGCTGTGAGGGAACCGGGCCGGTGCTTGTCAGCCGTGCAGTTTTTCCCGCTTGACGACGATCCCGGCGACCTCGCGGTCCCAGGTGTCCGCGGTGACTCCCTCTTTGCGAAGCGCCGCCTTTTGAATCTTGTTGGTGGCCGTCTTGGGCAGCGCGTCCATGATGCGCACATACCTTGGCACCATGAAGTGTGCCATGCGCGGGACGAGAAATCGCAAAAGCTCGGCCGGGTCGATGAAAGCCCCTGGCTGGGCAGCAACCACCACCATCACGTCGTCCTCCCCACTCGGATTGCTTGCAGGGATTGCACCCACCTCGAGCACCGCCGGAAATGCCAGCACTTCGCGCTCGACTTCTATCGACGAAATGTTTTCGCCGCGTCGGCGAATTGCGTCCTTGGCACGGTCGACGTAGAAATAGTTGCCCTCGCCATCCTTGCGAAACACGTCGCCTGTGTGAAACCAGCCATTGCGCCATGCCCGCGCCGTCGCCTCCGGCATGCCGTTGTAGCCGCTGGTGATGCTCCAGGGCAGGTCGGCACGCAGGACGAGTTCGCCAAGCTGACCGGGGCCGACTTCCTGGTCATTCTCATCGACCAGCCGGCACTGGATGCCGTCGCGCGGCTTGCCGCAACTGCCGAAGGCGCGCGTATTGAGGTCAGCCACCAGGGGCACCGATACCTCGGTCATGTTGAAGCCGGTGAGGTAGCTGAAGCCGTAGCGCTCGGCCAGCTCTACCGTCTGCGGAGTCACAGGTCCCAGCGTCACGATGGTCAGCGGGTTGTCTTTTTCACCCTCTGCGGGCGCGGCCTTGGACAGGAACTCTGTCATCGCGCCAATCAGGCCCGAGGTGGTGGTACAGCCGTGCTTTCGAATCTGCTGCCAGAAGTTACGGCTGTCAAAACTTTCCACCAGGTAGAACGACGCGCCGCGCACCAGTGCCGCATAGATGGAATTGGTACCCCCCACATGGAACATCGGCAAGTTGACCAGGATGCGGTCGTCCGGGCCCATGTAGCCGTAGGAGAGCAGGCCCGAAGCATACAACTGCAGGTACGACGCCAGCACCCCCTTGGATGGTCCGGTCGTCCCCGAGGTGTAGATGATCGCGTAGGTGTCCCATGCCTGCACCAGCGGCATCGGGCCGAGCAAGTCCGCATCGCCAGCCAGCGCGGACGTGGCGTGCAGGCTTCGTCCAGTCGGCGCCACGCCGGCGTACTCGCCGCACACCACGATGTCTTGCACCTGCGCCAGGTCGATGTCGTGCAATCGATCCATCAGCCCCGCATGACAGACCAGCAGACTCGCGCCGGAGTTCTTCACGACATGTGCCAGGAGGTTGCCACGAAACGACGTGTTGATCGGGCAATAGACGGCACCCAGGTAATTCGCGGCAAACCAGACCCGCAGCATGGTCTTGCCATTGGGCAACCAGACTGCCACCGAATCTCCCTGCCCGACACCAAGCTGGCGCAACCCCTGCGCCGTGGAGAGCACCTTGTCGCGGGCTTGCGCCCAGGTCCATTGCTCGCCGTCCTCGAAGATGGCAAACACGCGGTCTGGCGTTGCAAAAGCCCAGTGGTCCAGCAACGGCCCGAGTACCGACCGTTCGCGTGCTGGCATGGCCGGGTTGAACCACGGCGGATTAAAGGGCCCTTCAACAAACATTGCGACTTCCTTGCACTCAGGAGAGCGGGCAGCCAGGCCGCAAACGGCGTCAAGGCCTGAGAAGCGAATTATTGTCCAATTTTCCAACCTGAAAGCAGATCACGATGAACCTCCAGCAGCTGAAAAAACTTGGCGTCTTCTATGGCCGATTCACTTTGAGCTACACCCAGGTCGGCTACCGGGCACGCAGCCTTTTATGGAGCAACACACCGGCGGATTTTTCGGGGCAGCACTGGTTGGTCACCGGAAGTTCGGGTGGCTTGGGGCGTTACATGGCGCTGGCGGCAGCACGCGCCGGTGCCACCGTGACACTGCTGGCGCGCAGTGCCGAAAAGCTCGCCCAGGTGGTGCAAGATGCCAAGGCCGAGGGCCTCACGGGCATTGATACCGCAGTGTGTGATTTCTCCCTGCAGAGCGACACCGAACGGCTGGTTCGCGAGCTGATCGCCTCTGGCCGCAAAGTCGACGTGCTGGTGAACAACGTCGGTCTGCTCAACAAGGACATGATCATCACGGCCGAGGGACGTGAACACAGTTTTGTGACCAACCTGCTGAGCCACTACGTGCTGACTGAAGGCCTGATCCGCGGCGGCGCATTTCGTACCGGCAAGCCCCTGGTCATCAACATGACTTCCGGCGGTGGGTACAACGTGGCGCTGAGTACCAGCAAGCTGAATGTGACAGACCCAAAGAAGTTCAACGGCACACTGGCCTACGGCTGGCACAAGCGCGCCCAGATGGTGCTCAACCAGTACTGGCGCGACACCTACGGTCCAAAGGGGTTCACGTTTTACGTACTGCACCCGGGCTGGGCTGATACCGAAGGTGTGCAACGTTCCTTGCCGCGCTTTCGCGAAATCCTCAAATCGATACTGCGCGATGCCCGGTCGGGCACGGACACCGCACTGTGGCTGGCCGCCCGGCGACCAGCGCAGGAAGAAAAAGAGCTGGTGTGGTTCGACCGGAAGGCGCGTACCGCCCATGTCTACCCTCACACCCGCACCACCAAGGACACGCCGAAAACACTGGTGGACTTCCTGGAGCGCGAAATGGCCAAGGGAGCTGCGGTCGCGCCCGTTTGAAGGAACGCGGGGGGCCGGCGATGGCGGCATGCCCTGCACGGCACCGGGCACACCGGATTTGCTCAGGCTGGCGTCAATATTGCTAGTATCCAGACATTGCCTGAACGGCGAGGCGCCTGTCTTCGCCCTCGCCCCAGGCCAACCTGAGACTCCCGTATGTCCATTCACGCCGCCCTGCACCATGTTACCCACTACCGCTATGACCGCCCGGTGACGCTCGGCCCTCAGGTCATCCGCTTGCGTCCGGCGCCGCATTGCCGCAGCAAGATCATCTCCTACTCCCTGAAAGTCGAACCCGCAGGCCATTTCATCAACTGGCAGCAGGACCCGTTCGCCAACTACCAGGCGCGTCTGGTGTTCCCGGAAAAAACCCGGGAGTTCAAGGTCACGGTCGATGTCGTGATGGACATGGCGGTGTACAACCCGTTCGACTTCTTCCTCGAACCTGCGGCCGAGAATTTTCCCTTTCAGTACGCGCCACTGCTCAAGCAGGAGCTCGCGCCCTATCTGGCGGCTGAACCGCTGACCGATGCGTTCGCGGCCTGCCTGGCGCGTATCGACCGCAGCGAGCGGCGCAGTATCGATTTCCTGGTGTCGGTGAACCAGATGCTGCACGAGGACATCCGCTACCTGATCCGTATGGAACCGGGCGTGCAGACGCCCGAGGAAACCCTGAAGCTTCAGTCCGGCTCCTGCCGCGACTCGGCCTGGCTGCTGGTGCAACTGCTGCGCCACTGCGGGCTCGCGGCCCGGTTTGTCTCCGGTTACCTGATACAGCTCACGCCCGACGTGAAGGCGCTTGATGGCCCGAGTGGCACCGAAGTCGATTTCACGGACCTGCACGCCTGGTGCGAGGTGTACCTGCCGGGCGCCGGCTGGGTCGGGCTGGACGCGACCTCGGGCCTGCTCGCCGGCGAAGGGCACATTCCGCTCGCCTGCACGCCCCAGCCCTCGGGCGCGGCGCCCATTGAAGGCGGCGTGGACGAAGCGAAAGTGGAGTTTGGCCATGCGATGCAGGTGACGCGAATCTACGAATCGCCGCGCGTCACCAAACCCTAC
>JANNDB010000778.1:0-2664 GCA_031387285.1 Betaproteobacteria bacterium
CAGGTTGATGACGCAGTCGCGGTATTCCATCTGCATCACGCTGCTGGCCACCGAGATGCCGCGTTGCTTTTCAATCTCCATCCAGTCGCTGGTGGCGTGGCGCGTGGCCTTGCGGGCTTTGACGCTGCCGGCGATTTGAATTGCGCCGCTGAACAGCAGCAGCTTTTCCGTCAGCGTGGTCTTGCCGGCATCGGGGTGGGAAATAATGGCAAAGGTCCGGCGGCGCCGGGTTTCGGACTGAAAGTTCAAGGGAATGCGATCAGGGGGAAACCCGGCATTTTCGCAGACCGCGTGGTTGCGAAGCGCCGGCCTCGTACGGTTGACAATGCACGCCGGAACTGTCTGGAGGGGAGCAGGGGGGAAGTCATGGACGCAGGAAGCAGGGGCAAGCTGGCGTGGATGGTGGTGTTGGCAGGGGGACTGGGAGCCGTACTGCCTGCCCTGGCCGGTTACCGTGAAGGCATGGACGCGCTGGGCGTGCGCGACCATGTGAAAGCGCGGGTCGAATTTGAAAAGGAGCCGACCAACCCCAGGGCCTTGTACGAACTGGCCCGGATGGCCCGCCAGGGTTTGGGCGCTCCACGCGACGATGTGCGGGCGACCGCCCTGCTGCGCGGCGCGTCGGAGCTCGGTCATGCCGAGTCGCGCATTGACCTCGCTTATGCCCTGGGCAATGGAACAGGGACCGAAAAAAACCCGTCCGAGGCCGTGCGGTTGCTGTCCGGGCTGGCTGACGCAGGCAATACCGAGGCCATGGTCGTTCTGGCGCGGGTGCTGCGATATGGCTGGTGGGAACAATCCAGGGATGAAGCGCGCTCGGCGGTGCTGGCGCAGCGCGCCATGGACGCCGGTGACGACGAGGGGCGCCTGCTGTATGCGCTGGCGCTGTCGGAAGGCATCGGTCTTGCCAAGGACGAAGCGCGCGCCGCCGAGATGCTGCGGGTGGCGGCTGATCGGGGGCATCTGGAGTCCCAGGTGGAATTTGCGCGCATGCTGACGTTTGGCGTAGGAATAACGAAGGACGAAGCTGCCGGCACCGCGATGTACCAGAAGGCGGCGGACCGGGACAGCCGGGTGGCCCAGTACAGCGTGGGAATGGCGTACCTGCGGGGGCGGGGTGTTCCCAGGGACGAGAAGGCGGGGGTGCGCTGGATCGATGCCTCCGCCCGGCAGGGCTGGGCCTGGGCGCAACTGCAACTGGCAGACATGTTTCGGCTGGGAACGTCGGTTCCGCGCCTGCGCAACGAAGCGTTCTTCTGGTATTCGGTGGCGGCGCGCGGCACCACGGCCGCAGCGGCAGAGCGGGCCAACCAGCTGCGCGCAACACTGGCGCGCGAAATGTCCGATACCGACATTGGCCGCCTGCAGGCCCGCGCGGAGGCCTTCCGCCCGACGCCAGGGTTCCGCCCCTGGCTGATGGTGCTCAATGCGCAGGAAGATTCCGACCGGATGAAGCTGGGGCTCCCCGGGGGCCTGCGCAGCATCGAGATATCGCGCCAGCTGCCGGACGACAGCGTCAAGGTGACACCTACGCTGTTTGCCGAGGTCAAGGGGCAGTTCCGTTCGCACGTGGAAACCGGCATCAGTGGTGGCCGCTTCCGGCTGGAAGCGACGGTGGTTGACGACGACAAGTCCTGGGCCATCGTGCGTTCTGGTGTCGGGGACGCGCCACGCTTTGATGCGGTGGCGTTGGTGCTGGTCAAGGAAAAAGTGCTGCTGGTCGCGTTCACGGGTTTCGCGCGCGAACAAAAAGGGGATTTGTCAACTTTGGTGCGTTTGACGCTGGAAGAGGTGCTGTCGGCCAACCGGAGCGGCTTTTTCAACTGATGGTGCTTGATCCGGGCGCATTTCTGCATATAAAATCGTTGCCGGTTCGAGGAGCGTTGCAGCGTCCCCTGTGCGGGATGTGAGGCTCGAACCCGGCACACGCCACATGCAACGACGCTCACCCACGGATCAGCAGGGTGAGTTTTCATCAAAAGCCCATCAGCCCCGCTTCCGTGGTTTTTCAATGCCATTTGGAGTGAACCATGAGCGCTGTTTTGAAACCGATCAAGAACCAGGACTACGAAATCGCTGACCTGAGCCTGGCCGCCTGGGGCCGCAAGGAACTCAGTATTGCGGAAACCGAGATGCCCGGCCTGATGGCCATCCGGGAAGAGTTTTCCAAGTCCCAGCCCCTGAAAGGCGCCCGCGTCACCGGCTCCTTGCATATGACGATCCAGACCGGTGTGCTGGTCGAGACGCTGCAGGCGCTGGGCGCGCAGGTGCGCTGGGCTTCGTGCAATATCTTTTCGACCCAGGATCACGCCGCGGCGGCCCTGGTTGCTGCCGGAACACCGGTATTTGCCTACAAGGGCGAGAACCTGACCGACTACTGGGACTACACCCATCGCATCTTCGAATTCGGCCCCAAAGGCTCGAAAACTGAAGGCCCCAACATGATCCTGGACGACGGTGGTGATGCCACTTTGCTGATGCATTTGGGCACGCGCGCCGAAAAAGACCTGAAAGTCCTCTCCAAACCGACCAGCGAAGAAGAAGTCTGCCTGTTCAACGCCATCAAGGCCAAACTGAAGCTTGACCCGACCTGGTACAGCCGCCGGCTGAAAAACATCATCGGCGTGACCGAAGAGACCACCACCGGTGTGTTGCGTTTGAACG
>JANNDB010000094.1:0-3503 GCA_031387285.1 Betaproteobacteria bacterium
GGCGTTGTTGCAGGCGGCATCGAGTCGGCCGAAATGGGCCACGGTGTGGTTTACCAACGCGTCGCAATCGCCCGGACTACCGACATCCGCTGCGACGAAGATCGCATCGCCGCCCTGGTCCCTGACCAGTGCGGCGGTGGCCTCTCCTTCCATGACGTTGACGTCCGAAACCACCACCTTGGCACCTTCGCGCGCCCACACCAGCGCCACCGCGCGACCGATTCCCGAGCCTGCGCCTGTGACCAGCGCGATCTTGTTCTTCAACATGCCATTCCTTTGCGGCTGCAGAAAAGTGCCGCCTATGCACCGTAGGGCCGGCCCCGAGAACGTTCTGTGCGCCACCGTACACACAAGGTCCGTCCGCACCCCATTTCCACAGGTCTGTGAGGGCTGCCGCGCATACGCGCACCGTGGCCTGCCTCAACATGGGCAGTCACCTGCCCCGGCCCGGTAACGCAATTCGGTGACCCGTCAAAGTGCGGCGCTTGCGTTCGCTTTCGAACAGACAGCGAACACTTGGGCGCCTAAAGTTCATTTGGGCTTGAGGAACTCAACCGCCTCCCAGCCATCACCACGGAACCCGTTGCCAACCGTGCCTTGCCGGCCGAACGCGCAGCGGTTCCTTACTTTTGCATCACATCCAAAGGAAACACCATGAAAACCAACTACGTCACTCGCGACAACTTCGGCATGTACGCCAGCGGTTCCGACGGACCCGGCCCCGCACTGATGGGTGCCGACACACTGATGGGCAACGACGTCTACAACAAGGACGACGAGGATCTGGGCGACATCAAGGAGTTCATGATCGACATGGTCTCCGGCAAGGTCGCGTATGCAGTCCTGTCATTTGGCGGCCTGCTGGGCATGGGCGACAAGCTGTTCGCAGTGCCCTGGGCGGCACTGACGCTGGACACCGCGAACAAGCGCTTCACGCTCAATGTGCAGAAGGAGGCCCTGAAAGACGCACCGGGCTTCAACAAGGATCGTTGGCCCAAGATGTCGGACAAGACATGGGCCAAGGGCGTACACACGTTCTACGGCACGCCCTACTCCGCCTAGCAAGCCGGCCGCTGGTCGCGTACCACGCAGCTGCGAGTGCTGCGCGGTGGTCAGGAAGGAGTATGCGCGGCTGTTGCCGCCTGGAACTGGTTCCGGGCCGGCTTCTACCGGATTTCCAGGCCAATGCCGCGGTATCCGATGAATCGGCAGAAGCGGTCGAACATGGGCTCGCCGCTGACGTTGAACTGATGCCGCGAGCCGTCTCGATCGACGCGGCTGAAGGCAAAGTCCAGGAATGGCTCGCGGGCCGCGATCTTGGCCCTGAGTTCGCTTCGCTCGGCCTCGTTCCATCCGTCGCTTGCTTCGGTGTCGGCGTCCCCCGCGAGGGCCCCGACCCGGATCCCCAGCATCTCCTGTACCGGGCCGGATACCTTGGTGAAGTTCCCGTGCGCGTCCTGCTCCCAGAACCAGTCGGAGGCCAGCTCGGTCAGACTGCGATAGCGGGCTTCGCTCTCACGCAATTCGGCGGTGCGCTCCTGTACGGCTTGTTCCAGCAGCTTGCTGTGCTGCTCCAGCTTCCTGTACAAGAGCCGTACTTCCAGCATGTTGTAAATCCGTGTCTTGACCTCGACCAGATCAAGTGGCCTGCTGATGAAATCCTTGGCGCCGGCCTGCAAAGCCCGCAACTTGTGGCCAGGTTGCGCCGTCAACACGATGACCGGCAGATAACTGTCCGCATCGTTGGTCTTCAGGCCTTCCATGACCTGAAAGCCATCCATGCCGGGCATCTGCAGATCCAGCAGGATCAGGTCATACCGGTTCTTGCGATTCAGCGCGCAGACTTCGGTTGGGTCCGTGGTCGAGGCAACGCGGCTGTAACCGGCCTCGGCCAGCAATTGTTCGAGCATGCCCACGTTGGACGCCTGATCGTCAACGATCAGGATGTTGGCACTGAGAATATCGCTTGCATCCACCATTGTCATTTTTCCCTTTGTTCACGCGAGCCGGGTTCAGCGCGCGCAATTTCCAAGACTTTTTTCGCAATATCTTCCGGCGATAGAACAAAGTCGATACATCCGCTGGCAATGGCACTTTGCGGCATGTCAGGCTGGGTCGCCGTATCGAGCCTTTGCGCGATGGTGATGCCGCCCGCATCCTTGATGCCGCACAATGCCGCGGCCCCGTCGCCATCGTAGCCGGAGACAATCACGGCAATCAGCTTGCCGTGCCAGAACTCGGTCAGCGAGCGCAGAAAAACCGTGATCACATCCGGCCAGCCCCGAGGCTTCGAGATCGGTTTCAAGAGAAACACGCCATCGCCTACGTGCAAGTCCCGATTCGCCGGAATGATGAAAACATGGTCAGGCTCGATCCGCAGCCTTTCCGTGATGAGCTCGACCGGCATGCTGGTGAAGCGGGGCAGAACTTCGTGAAGTTGTGTCGGCATGATGGTGATGTGGTTCACGATGACGATAGCCACCCCCATGTCAGCCGGAAGATGTTTCAACAGCCGGGTGTAGGCGTCGAGGCCACCGGCCGAGCCGCCGACACAGACAATGGGAAAGCGCTTCATGGAAGGCCCCTGTTGACCGCGGCCTGGGGTTCCGTCGCCTGGTTCAAGTCGATCCAGAACTTACTGCCTTCCCCGAGCGTGCTTTGCGCACCTATCGCGCCCCCCATCAATTCGATCAGCCGTTTACACATGACCAGGCCGATGCCCGTGCCCTCTTCGGCGCCGCGCTCCTGCCCGATACGATTGAAGGGCTGAAAAAGTTGTGCCACCCCCTGGGGATCCAATCCCTGACCGGTGTCCGCTATGCAAATGCGAATGCGTTCGGGCGCGCTCACCACACATGTCACGGCGACCGTCCCACCCACCTTGTTGTATTTGATGGCATTGCTAAGCAGGTTGATAAGCACCTGCTTGACCCGCATCCGGTCGGCGTGGACAAAGTGGGGCGCATCCAGGCGCGCAAAGCTCAGGGCAACGCCGCGCTTTTTCGCCAGCGGCTCCACCATGGCCTGGCACTCGAGCATGATGCCGGCCAGCGGCAGCGGCTCCAGCGACAGCGAGAGCTTGCCCGACTCGATGGTCGCCAGGTCGAGCACTTCGTTGACCAGCTCCAGCAGGTACCACCCGGACTGGAGAATATGCTCGATGCTGCGCTTCTGGGACGGCGAGGGCGGGGGCGTTGCGGATTCCAGCAGTTGGGCATATCCAAGAATGGTGCCCAGCGGCGTGCGCAGTTCATGGCTCATGCCCGAGAGGAAATCCGACTTGGCGCGGTTCGCCGCTTCCGCCACGGCCCGGGCATTCTCCAGTTCGCTGTTCCTGGCCTGCAGCACCTTGCCCAGACGCGCCTGCTCCGACACATCGTGTATCGAGGTTTGGATGGCGGGTGCGCCATCAAACACAGTTCGTATGCTCTGGACTTCCACCTCGATGGTCGTGCCATCGAGCCGTAGCAAAACCATCTCGGCCATCGGTGTCATGGCCATGT
>JANNDB010000918.1:0-2182 GCA_031387285.1 Betaproteobacteria bacterium
GGTGTCGCGCCCGCGGCCTGGAGCCTGGACTATTTCCAGCGCCGCCATGGCGGCAAGATGCCGCTGCGCGGCTGGGACTCCGTCACGACGCCCGGCGCCATCGCCGGCTGGGTGGCGCTGTCGGAGCGATTTGGCAAGCTGCCGTTCGCCGATCTCCTGGAGCCAGCGATCGAGATTGCGGAGCGCGGTCATGGTGTAGGACGCATCGTGGCCGACAAGTGGGGCCGTGCCGTACCCCTGCTGCAGGACCAGCCGGGCTACGCCGAGGCCTTCATGCCACGCGGGCGGGCACCGCTTCCGGGTGAGCGCTTTGTCCTCGCTGCGGCTGGCGCCACGCTGCGCAAGATTGCCGAGAGCAAAGGCGAATCCTTCTACCGGGGCGAGCTGGCCCAGCGCATGGCGGCCCACAGCGCGGCCCACGGCGGCAGCATGACCGAGGCCGATCTGGCCGGGTACCAACCCGAGTGGGTGACGCCAATACAGAAGGACTACGCTGGCTACACCCTGCATGAGATACCACCCAACGGCCAGGGCATTGCCGCGCTGATGGCACTGGGCATGCTGGACAAGATGGGCCTGGCCGGGTTGCCGGTGGACAGCGTGCAGTCGCAGCATCTGCAGATAGAGGCCATGAAGCTCGCCTTTGCCGATACCTACCGCTGGGTGGCGGACGCCCGCTTCATGCGCGAGGTGCGCGCTGAAGACCTGCTCAGCGACGCTTACCTCGCCGAGCGCGCCAGACTGATCAACCCGGACCGGGCAAGTGACTTCGCCCACGGCACGCCGCCCCGGGGCGGCACGATCTACCTCACGGCGGCGGATGCGTCGGGCATGATGATCAGCCTGATCCAGTCCAACTACATGGGTTTCGGCAGCGGCATCGTCGTGCCGGGAACGGGCATCAGCCTGCAGAACCGGGGCCAGGGGTTTTCATTCGACGCCGGCCATCCCAACGTGGTGGCGGGCGGCAAGCGGCCGTTCCACACCATCATTCCGGGTTTCCTGACGCAAAACGGCCGTCCGCGCATGAGTTTTGGCGTGATGGGCGGCAACATGCAGCCGCAAGGGCATCTGCAGGCGCTGGTGCGCATGCTGACACACGGCCAGCAACCGCAGGCGGCTTGCGACGCGCCGCGCTGGAAGGTCGATGCCGGCCTGTCGATCGACTGCGAGCCGACCATGGACCCGGCGCTTGTGCAGGGCTTGCGCGAGCGCGGCCACCAGGTCGAGGAGCACGAGGACTCTTATATGGATTTCGGCGCCGGCCAGTTCATCTGGCGCCAGTCCGAGGACATGGAAGATGGGTATGTGGCGGCCAGCGACTCGCGCCGGGATGGTCACGCGGCGGTTTACTAGCCTTGCAAACATCCATCGCCCTGGAGCACCACTTCACCGATCTGCCGTACTGCAGCGATTTCGTCATCGGCTTGCCGAAAGAGATCATCCAGGATGGCACCATCGCCGTACCCGAGGCGCCGGGCCTGGGAATCGACCTGAACGAGGAGGTGATCCGCGAGCACCTCACGCTAATCACCAGTTCGAACCTGGTCGGCTGCTCTGCGGGCAGGTCGCCCGGCTTGGCGCCGCGCAAAATCTTGTCGACGTAGATGGCGGCGCGCCGGAACTGTTCGGTGACGCTTGGCGCGTTCTTTTCGCATCGCCGCGAACGCCGAGCCGTCAGGCCTGCCAACTGAAATCTCGAAAGCCGCCACTCGGTTCATCGTGCCCCGCACCACGGCGCCAAGCGGCGTCACGAACGGACTCAAGGCGTTTCGTCGACCCAAGGATTCAACAGCGGCACTCGTGCAAGCTTGTAGTCGCCAGTGTCGCGGGTCACGACCGTCAGCCCGTGGTGAAGAGCAGTTGCCGCGATGATCAGGTCAGGCTGCGAAAAGGTATGCCCGACCTTGCGCCCGTCTTCGACCAGCAGACGCCACTTGAACATGACGTCCTCGGATACTTCTAGCACGCGCTGGTCGAACATGGGCCGCACCTTGTGCGTCAGCCAATCGTGGAGCTCGGCGCGCCTAATCGGATCACTCACCGCCTCGATGCCGTAACGGATTTCGGCGAAGGTCACGGTACTGACGAACAGTTCGTCCAGCGGTTGGCCGGCGACAAAGGCTAGCACCCGGGCACTCGGGCGCGGTCGACGCAACTCCGAAATCACATTGGTGTCGAG
>JANNDB010000952.1:0-17947 GCA_031387285.1 Betaproteobacteria bacterium
CCCGGTGTGTGTGGTGGCCGATCTGGTGCCGTATCTGCCGGGGCATGCGACCGGCGGTTTACCGGTCAATGGCGTGGGCGCGGTGAGCACCGCCGGGCCGCCCCAAGGTGCGAAGGCCCCCGTGGGGGGCAGCGCAGGACACGCAGTGCCAAGCGTGGGGGCCATATCTGCAGCGCCGCTGGGAAATGCGGCCGTGCTGCCGATCAGCTGGATGTACTGCCGCATGATGGGCGCTGCGGGCCTGAAGGCCGCCACCGAGGCCGCGATCCTGAGTGCCAACTACATCAGCGTGCGCCTCAAAGACCACTACCCCACGCTCTACGCCAGCGCCAACGGCCATGTGGCGCACGAGTGCATCCTCGATCTACGGCCGCTCAAGGAGACCAGCGGCGGCGCGCAAGGCATCAGCGCCGAGGACGTCGCCAAGCGGCTCATGGACTACGGTTTCCATGCCCCGACCCTGAGCTTTCCGGTGCCCGGCACGCTGATGGTGGAGCCAACGGAAAGCGAAACGCTCGCCGAGATCGACCGCTTCGTCGCGGCCATGATCGCCATCCGCGAGGAAATCCGCAAAGTGGAGGCCGGTGACTGGCCGTCTGACAACAACCCGCTCAAACATGCGCCGCACACCGCGGCAGCCGTGATGGGCGCCGAGTGGACCCGGCCGTATTCGCGTGAAACCGGCGCCTTCCCACTGGAGAGTCTGAAGCTGGGCAAGTACTGGACGCCGATCGCGCGGATCGACAACGTATACGGTGACCGCAACCTGTTCTGCACTTGTGTGCCAGTGGCGGACTACGCGGACTGAGAAGACTGTTTGTTGCGAAACACCAGCAGCGGCGCAGCGCGCCACCGTTTGGACGTTTTCAGCTGCTGGCGCGAACCACCACTTCATAACCCAGATCGATCACCCGCTCCAGGACAGGCTCACCGGCCATGCGGCGCAGCACCTGCTCGCCCGCGACCCTGCCTATGGCGTAACGCGGCAGGCGTACCGTGCTCAGGGACGGATCGAAGGCCTCGGCCAGCGGGTTGTCGCCAAATCCGGCCACTGCGATGCGCTGCGGCACCGGGATTCCCATGCGCCGGCACTCGATCAGGATGCCAACGGCCAGCAGATCGTTGGCGCAGCACACGGCGTCGAAGGCGGTCCCGCCTTCCAGCATCCCGCGCAGCACCTGCTCTCCGCCCGCAGTGGTTCCGTCGGCTTCGAACATCAGCCCGTCCGGTGCCAGGCCGGCCGAGCGCAGCGCCAGGCGCCAGCCGTCAGCGCGTTGGGCGCTGCTGACGTCGCGCTCGTTGGTGCTGCCAACGAACGCGATGCGCCTGCGCCCTCTGGCCAGCAAATTTTCCACCAGCGCACGCATGGCCAGCTCGTTCGAGAACCCTATGACCTGATCGAAAGGATCGGGAACCAGATCGAATATCTCGATCACAGGAACACCCAACCGGCGCAGCAGGGCCCTGCTCTTGGCATGCCGCCGGGTGCCCCACAACACGACGGCTTCCGGGCGCAGGCGCACGAACTCCTCCAGCACGCGCGCTTCCTCGCTGGACAGGTAGCCGGAGGTTCCCAGCATCACATGCATGCTGGCTGGACGCAGCGCGTCGTTCAGGCCTTGCAGCGTGTCGCTGAATACCGAGTTTGCAATGTGCGGCACGATGCACACCACGCCGCGGCCGCGGCGCGCCCGCAGGCTGCCGGCCACGCCGTTGGGCACGTAGCCCTGGGCGCCGATGGCCCGCAAGATGCGCTCACGCGTGTCGGGCGCGACGCTTGCGGGCTGGTTCAGTACCCGCGAGACGGTCATGACGGACACGCCCGCCTGGCGCGCCACATCACTCATTCGAGCAGCTCTTTTTGGCATTCACGCCTTTCACATCAGGGTTATCGTATCCGCCCGAAAAGACACCAACCTAGGGAAAACACGGAGCTCACCCAGCGCTTGGTGGTGATTCAATGTGATCGTTAACATGATAGGCCAATGCCGGCCCGATTCAACCCCTACGGCCGCATCCAGCGGTACCCCCGGAACGGAGACATTCATGAAGCTCACCCATCTGACGTATTCACTCGCGGCGGCTCTTGCCCAGCTGGCGGTGGCGACCGCCGCGCTGGCGCAAACACTGCCCGAGGTGCCGCGCGATCGGACGCTGATCAGCCAGGGATGGGACTTTTACAACCAGGTGCCCTCGCCCACCAGCTTCAGCCCCTACGCCGGGGTGCTGCTGCATCAGCGCAACAGCCTTCACTACACCGTGAACGAGATGCTGTTCTATACCAACCACAACGACAACAAGATCATTCCGTGGCAGGCCAACAGCTTCGAATACAACCGCGACTTCACCGAAATCACGATCAAGCTGCATGACGGTGTCACCTGGAGCGACGGCCAGCCGTTCACCTCCGAGGACGTGGTCTTCACGCTGGGCATGCTGCGTGCGGCGGCGCCCGACATCGTGCTGTCGAGTGCGATAAAGGAATGGGTGGCGTCCGAGTCGGCGCCCGACAAGCTCACCGTGCGGATCAAGCTGAACAAGCCCGGGCCGCGCTGGGTGTCCGACTTCCTGGCGACCGGCCAGGCGGCGCGCTTCGTGGTGGTTCCCAAGCACATCTGGAAGGACCAGAACCCGCGCACTTTCGGCTTCTTCGACCTGGCCAAGGGATGGCCGGTCGGGACCGGTCCCTACAAGCTGGTACGCGCCGACTCGGGTAGCCTGATTTTCGACCGCCGCCCCTCCTGGTGGGCGGTGGGCGCCAAGCTGGCAAGCGCCATGCCGGCACCCGAACGCATCATCTACCGGCCCGCCAGCGTGGAAGCCCTGCCGCAACTGTTCACCAACAACGAAATCGACATCGGCCGCAACCTGTCAGTCGGCAGCTTCGAGGCCGCCCGAGCGCGCAATCCGCGCCTGCAATCGTGGAACACAAGCGGTCCGGTGTGGGGCAGTCCGAACGGCTGCACCATGCGGCTGGTGTTCAACAACCAGAAGGCGCCCTTCAACGTGGCCGAGGTGCGTCAGGCGGTCAATAGCGCGCTCAACCGCGACCAGCTCGTCAATCTTGCTTACGAGGGGTCCATGCCCAAGGCCAGCGCGCCGTTTTCGTCCTACGGCACGCTCAAGGCCTATACGGCGCAGATGCAGGATGTGCTGGGCGCGGCGGCGGTGGACAAGCAGGACTTGCGCAAGACCGAGACACTGCTTGCGTCCAAGGGCTACAAGAAAGGCGCCGACGGCAAATGGCAGCAACCAGGCGGCCAGCCCTGGTCGCTCACAGTGTTGACGCCGCCCGGCGATGCGCTCGGGCCGGTTCTGGCGCGCCAACTGCAGAGCGCAGGTATCGACACCGTGTTCCGCAACATGCAGGACGCCGCCTACTGGGATGCGGTGACCACCGGCAACTTCGAAGCCGCCGTGAGCTTCCACTGCGGCAGCCTGTACGACCCGTGGCAGACGCTGGAACACCTGCATACCAAATATGTCGCCACGCCGGGCGAAAAGCAGTCCAACGTGCGCACGCTGACACGCTACAACAACCCCGCCCTCACCGCACTGCTCGACAAGATGGAGGCCAGCCGGCCTTCGCCGCAGGACCCCGAGTACATGAAGCTGGTCAAGGAGGCCACGCGCATTGTCCTCACCGATCTGCCGCAACTCACGCTGGCCGAGGAAGTGCAGGTGGTGACGTTCAATACGAACTACTGGACCGGTTTCCCGACCGCGCAGGACCCGTATATCGCCGCGCCGCTGCCGTGGGAGGGCTTCAACCAGGTCCTGATGCGCCTGAAGCAACGCAAGTGACCGGCTGGCGGCGCCGAACGTGAAAATCAAGGCCATTCAGGCCTTCGCGATCCGCAGCGACCTGTTCGGCAATGGCGCCGTGACACCGGCCCGGCGCCCGGTCTGGACCGATGATGCCGAAGTCGCCAACCCGATGTCGCGTTATGCGCGCTTCAAGCGGCTGCGCGCAAGCTGGCGCCCGAAGTGGCCATCGGTCGGTTGCCTGGTCACCGCCACGGACGGCAGTTGGGGCTTTGGCATGTCGCGTTACGGCACGCCGGTGATCGACATCATCAACCAGCACATGGCGCCGCTGTTGCTGGACGAGAGCTGCATGGCCACGGAGAAGTTGTGGGACATGATGCTGCGCATCACCTCGCCCTACGGAGGCGGGCTGGCGTCCTATGCCATGAGTGCGGTGGACCTGGCCCTGTGGGATCTCAAGGGCAAGCTGCTCAAGCGCCCGGTGTACGAAGTGGTCGGCGGGCCGGCGCGCGAGCGCATCGCGTGTTATGCCACCGGCAACGACACCGACTGGCACATGGAGAACGGCTTCCAGGCGACCAAGTTGGCCTGCCCCTACGGCCCGGCGGACGGATTGCAGGCGTTGGCGCGCAATGAGGAATTCATCGCGGCCAAACGCGCCTTGGTAGGCAATGCGGTGGACTTGATGGTGGATTGCTGGATGGCCTTCGACGTGGACTTCGCGGTGCGCTTTGCCGAACGCATGCGCCCGTACCAGCTGCGCTGGATCGAGGATTGCCTGATGCCCGACGACCTCGATGGCCAGGCCGAACTGCGCCGCCGCCTGCCGGCCGACACGCTGGCCACAGGCGAGCACTGGTACACGCTGGGCCCCTTTGCGAACGCCAGCGCGCGCCGCAGTGCCGACATCTTTCAGCCCGACATCGGCTGGGCCGGCGGCCTGACGGGTTGCCTCAAGATCGCCCACATTGCCGAAGGTGCCGGGCTTTCGGTCATACCGCACGCGGGCATCAACACGCCGTATGGCCAGCACTTCGGCATGGCGGTTGCGAACAGTCCTGTGGGCGAATACTTCGTCGCGTCCGCCCCTGGCGTGCCACTGCACGAGGTGCGCCTGACACCCGGCATGCAGACACCGCGCGATGGCTTCGTCACCCCCAGCGGCGAGCCCGGTTTCGGCCTGGGCCTGACGCTGGACGGCGTTCACGACATGACGGTCTGAGAGCAGGCTTCGAGCACTGTGTCGTCGCATATCGCCAAGCGTATCGGTATGACCCTGCTGGTGGCGTTTCTCGCAATCACCATCAATTTCCTGATCCCGCGCGCCATGCCGGGCGACCCGATAGAACAGCAGCTCAGCCAGCTGTCGGCCAGCAGCGGCGGCAACGTGGGTGATATCAAGGCCATGGTGCAGGCCTACCGCGAGCGCTTCGGGCTCGACCAGCCGCTATGGCGCCAGTACCTCAACTACCTGGCCGACGTGGCCCGCGGCGACCTGGGCTATTCGCTCGTCAACTATCCCGAGCGGGTGTCCGGCGTCATCCTGGCCGGGCTGCCCTGGACGCTGGCCCTGCTGGGGACGGCCACCTTGATCAGTTTTTCCGCCGGCACCCTGCTCGGCGGCCTGCTGGCCTGGCCGGGCAGCGGCCGCTGGATACGGGCCTTGGGCATACCACTGGTCCTGCTGTCGGCGGTTCCCTACTTCATACTGGGCATCGTGCTGATGTTCGCTTTCGGACTCAGCTGGTCGCTGCTCCCGGTAGCCGGAGGTTATTCCTTCGGCTTCACGCCCGGCTGGAACTGGGCCACCGTGGGCCAGCTGCTGCAGCACGCCATATTGCCCGCGCTGTCCATCATCCTGGCGTCCATCGGTACCTGGGCCATCGCCATGCGCGGCATGGTCATCAGCGTGCGTGGCGAAGACTACATCATGCTGGCCGAGGCCAAGGGCCTGCCGGCGCGCCGCGTGTTCCTCTCCTACGGACTGCGCAACGCGCTGCTGCCGCAACTCACGCACCTGGCGCTGACGCTGAGCCACATTGTGTCCGGAGCCATCCTGGTGGAGGTGATCTTCGCCTACCCCGGCATCGGCTACCGCCTGTACCAGGCCATCCATGCCAAGGACTATTTCGTCACCCAGGGCATCGTGCTGCTGCTGTCGGTGTCGATCGCATTCACCATGTTGCTGCTGGATCTGGTCTATCCGCTGATCGATCCGCGCATCCGTCCGGCGCGCCAATCGTGAACATCACACGCGCGATTTTTCGCGAGCCCGTGTTGAGCGCCGGCCTGGCGCTGCTGCTCGCGGTATGCCTGTTCGCGCTGCTCGGCCCCTTGCTCATCAACCTGGAACTCGCGCAGATCGGTGCCGCGCCGCCGCGCCAGCGACCGGGCGCCGCGCACTGGCTAGGCACCGACGTGCAGGGGCGCGACATACTCGCCGCGCTCGTGCTCGCGACGCCGCAGACGCTCAAGATCGGACTTTTCGCCGGCGTCATGGGCCTTGGCCTGGGCACTCTGCTCGGGCTGCTCGCGGGCTACTTCCGGGGTTGGACCGACACAGTCATCCGCACTTTGGCCGACGTGGTCATGACCATTCCGGGCATCGCCGTGCTGGTGCTGGTGGCCACCAATGTGCGCAGCATGACGGTGGCGCTGATGGCCGTCATCGTGGCTGGCCTGGCCTGGATGTACCCGACGCGCACCATCCGCGCCCAGACCCTGTCGATGCGCGAGCGCCCCTACATTGACATCGCGCGGCTCAACGGCATCGGCGGGGTCGAACTCGTCTTCACCGAGATCTTTCCGAACCTGCTGCCGTATATCGCCGCGAGTTTCGTCACCGCCGTGTCGAGCGCCATGCTGGCCACCATCGGCCTGGAGGCGCTCGGACTCGGGCCGCAAAACGAGTTGACCCTGGGCATGATGATTTTCTGGGCCCAGTACTACGGCGCCATCCTGCGCAACATGTGGTGGTGGTGGGTGCCGCCGGTGGCCGTCATGGCGCTGATCTTCATCGGCCTGCTGATGACCTCCACCGGCATGGACCGGCTCGTCAACCGGCGCTTGCGGGTGGAGGCATGAGCCGCCGGGCCGCCCCATGGCGAATAGCCCCGCAGCTCGCAGCGCGGAGGGTAGTCCAGTGAATTCACCCATCCTGCATGTACGCGATCTGCGGGTCGAGTTTCCGACCGCAGCCGGGCCGGCACGCGCCGTGGACGGTGTCTCCTTCACACTCGACAAGGGAATGCGCCTCGGCCTGGTGGGCGAATCGGGCTCAGGCAAATCGACCACGGTGCTGGCGCTGATGCAACTCATCAAGGCACCGGGGCGCATCGCATCGGGCCAGGCCCTGCTGGCAGGCGACGACCTGCTGGCCATGGATGCACGCCAGATCCGCCAGGCGCGTTTCGCGCGTATCGCGCTGGTGCCGCAAGGTGCGATGAACTCGCTCAATCCGGTGCTGACGGTGCGCGCCCAGATCGACGACCTGCTCGACGCGCACGGTCACAAACCCGGTGCCACCGAACGCGCGCGCCACGTCGAAAGCCTGCTGCAGCGCGTCGGTCTGGCCGGCACCGTGGCCGACCAGTTCCCGCACGAACTCAGCGGCGGCATGAAGCAGCGCGTGTGCATCGCCATCGCCATCGCCCTTTCGCCGCAACTCATCATTGCCGATGAGCCCACCAGCGCGCTCGACGTGATTGTGCAAAAGCAGGTCATGCAGACCCTGATCCACGCGCAGAAGGAAGTCGGCGCGGCGATCATCCTGGTCGGGCACGACATGGGCCTGATGGCGCAGTTCGCCCATATGGTGGGCGTGATGTACGCCGGCCGGCTGGTCGAGATCGCACCGGTCCGGGAAATCTTCAGCAATCCGCGCCACCCCTATACGCGCATGCTGATCTCCAGCCTGCCCGGGTTCGGGGAACGCAGGGTGTTCCGCGGTATCCCGGGCGTGGCGCCGTCCATCGTCAACCCGCCTTCGGGCTGTGCCTTCCATCCACGCTGTCTGCGTGCCGAAGAGCGCTGTTCGCGAGTGGCGCCGACCGAGGACCAGGTATCCGCCGGCCACCTGGTGCGCTGTCACTTTGCCCGGGAGGCCAGCAGTGTCGCCTTTGCTTGAAGTGCGCAACGCCACTGTGGCTTTCGGCAACCAAGGCTCGCGTGCGCGCAAGCTGGCGCTGCGCGGCGTGTCGCTGGCCCTGCCCGCCGAACCATCGATCACGGCCTTAGTCGGAGAAAGCGGCAGCGGCAAGACCACCTTGACGCGCCTGATGCTGGGCCTGCTCGCGCCGACCGGGGGAACGGTCGCGTACGCCGGGCAGGACCTGCGGCAGCTCGACCGTGCTGCCTTCGCGCGCTACCGGCACGAGGTGCAGGCCGTGTTCCAGGACCCGTACAGCGTCTACAACCCGTTCTACAAGGTCGACCGCAGCCTGCTGCTGCCCTTGCAGCGCTTCAAGCTCTCCTCCACGCGCGACGAAGCCATGCAGCGCATCCACCAGTGCCTGGAGGCCGTGGGTTTGCGGCCCGGCGACACCTTGGGACGTTATCCGCACCAGCTCAGCGGTGGCCAACGCCAGCGCATCATGATCGCGCGCGCCTTGTCGCTGCGCGCACGCGTGATCGTTGCCGACGAGCCGGTGTCGATGGTCGACGCTTCGCTGCGCGCCACGATCCTGGAAAGCCTGTACCGCCTGAAGACCGAACAGAACGTCTCGCTGCTGTATGTGACGCACGACCTGACCACGGCCTACCAGATTGCCGATCGCATCGTCGTGATGTTCAACGGGGAGATCGTCGAGGAAGGCGAACCCGAGCAGGTCATCCACGCGCCCCGGCATGCCTACACGCGGGCGCTGGTGGCCGCCGTACCACCACCGGACCCGACGATCGACTGGGGCCTTGACATCGAGAGGCTGCCGGCATGATCATCGACGCCCACTGCCATGCCTGGGAGATCTGGCCCTACCAGCCCGCTGTGCCGGACCCGGGGCAGCGTGCGCGCGCCGAACGCTTGCTGTGGGAGATGGACCAGGCCGGCGTGGCGCGCGCCGTGCTGATTGCCGCGGGCATAGACCACAACCCGCGCAACAACGCCTATGCGGCCGCCTGCGCACAGTCATCCGCCGGCCGGCTGTCCGCCTTTCCGGCCGTCGATTGCCGTTGGGAAGCGACCCACCACACACCTGGCGCGGACCAGCGCCTGCGTGCCGTGGCGCTCGAATTCGACCCTGCGGGGTTCACCCACTACCTGCACGAGGAGGCTGATCCGGCGTGGTTGTTGTCCCCCGACGGTTTGGCATTTTTTGCGGTTGCCGAGGAGTTGAACCTGATCGTCAGCCTGGCCTGCGGACCCCTCCAGATACCCACGGTCACGGTGTTGGCGGAGCGTTTCCCCGCCACGCCGTTCCTGATCCACCACCTGGGCCGGGTCAAGGTGGAACCATTCGACGACCACGCGCTGCAGGCGCTGCTCGCAGCCGCCCGGGCGCCGAACATCCACGTCAAGCTGTCCGGCTTCGGTTACGCGCTCTCCGATGGGTGGGACTTTCCTTGCAGGGTCACGCAGCCGCTGGTCAAGGCCTTGTACGACGCATACGGGCCGCACCGCCTGTGCTGGGGCTCGGACTACCCGGTCTCGCAACGCCACATGACCTACCGCCAGACGCTGGAGATCGTGCGCGCCCATTGCCACTTCATTCCCGCAGGCGACATGCATCAGGTACTCGGTGGGACGATGGCCTCCCTGCTGGCGCGCAAGCCTGATCGTTTTGGAGCCAGCGCATGACATCTGCCGTTCGAGCCGCCGTCATCGGCGCGGGCTGGTACGCCGCCCAGTCCCACATACCGACGCTGGCGGCGCGGCCTGACGTGGTGCTCGACAGCGTGTGCCGGCTGGGTACGGCCGAACTGGACAGGGTGAGCCGGCACTTCGGCTTCGCGTTCGCGTCCGAAGACTACCAGGCAGTGCTGGCGCGCCGACCGGACGTGGTGGTCGTGGCGTCGCCGCACCATTGCCATTTCGAGCACTGCATGGCAGCGCTGCGCGCCGGGGCGCACGTATTGTGCGAAAAGCCCATGACGCTGGACCCGGCGCAGGCCTGGACCCTGGAAGCCGCCGCCCGTGCCGCCGGTCGGGAGCTGTTGCTGGCGAATGGCTACCACTACCTCCCGGGCGTGGCGTTGTTGCGCCAGGCCCTGCTGGATGGCGCCGTGGGGCGCATCGAACATGTGGCCTGCAGCTTCGTGTCGGCAACCCGCGCGGTGTTCGAGGGCGACGTGGGTCTGGCACGCTGGAACACGCATTTTTTCCGGCCGTCCCGCGCCACCTGGCAGGACCCCGAACGCGGCGGCGGATTCGCCTACGGGCAGCTGTCGCATTCGATTGCGCTGGCGCTCTGGTTGACCGGCCTGGAAGCACGCGCCGTGAGCGCGCACAACTATTGCATTGACGGCAACGACCTGTGCAACGCCGCGAGCGTGCTGTGCGGAGACGGCGCCGTGTTGTCGCTTAGCGGCGCCGCTGCCATGCCCGAAGGCCAGCGCGCACTGCTGCGGCTGCTGGTCACTGGAAGCGAAGGTGTGCTTGAGATCGAACTCGACCGCGACCGTGCCCTGCTGCACCGCCACGATGGCGCCAGCCGCGATCTGGGCGTTGCGCCCGGACAGTGGAACTACCACTGCGAGGGGCCGATACACGCGCTGGTGGATAGCGCGCTGGGCCGCGGGACGAACCTCTCGTCAGGCGCCATTGGCGCAGCCACCGTATCGGTGATCTCGGCCTTGGTCGCGTCGTCCCGGGGCGGCGGAAACAGCGTAGAGGTGGCACGTGGCTGATCCCGGCGCCACGCCGGGGCCGCTGCCTGGCAGCGAGTCGGTGGCATTCTGCTTGCGGTTGCGACCGGGCTGCGAAGCCGAATACCGGCGTCGCCACGACGCCCTGTTCGCGGACATGCGGCAAGCCCTGCTCGACGCCGGCTTGCTGCACTACGAAATCCACCTGGAGCCGCAGTCGCTGCTGCTTTTTGCCTTCATGGTCCGGCGCAAGGACCACCGCATGGACCAGTTGCCCCTGAATGCCGCATGGCAGCGTTGGCAAATGTACATGTCCGACATCCTGGTCCAGGAAGGCGATCGGCCCTTGCGTCTTCCGCTGCAGCGTATGTTCTGCCTGCAGGCGCAGGCGTGAGGGCGACCAACTCCATCAGCGCACAGCAGACCGGGAATCCGCATGGTTTCGCAAGGCCCGCGCAAACCCGCCGCCCAATACGGCCAGCACCAGTCCTCCCACCGCAATGACGGCTCCTGAGCCGGCCCGTTCCAGCATCCGGGCCGCGAGCAACACCGTGAGCGACTGTCCGGTGAAAAGGGATGCGGCAAACAGGGAAACCACGGTGCCGCGGCTCGCGGACGCCATCTGCGCGGCGTTGGTGCTGACACTGGCGCCACGGCAGCGCGCAACGCTTCGGCGGCCTTTTGGCGGAGCCACGTCTCAACAGCATGTTGGGCGCTGTGGGCCTGAAGGCCGCCTCTGAGGCCGCGATCCTGAGTGCCAACTACATCAGCGCACGGCTGAGGGACCACTACCTTACCTTGTACGCGAGTGCCGACGGCCATGTGGCACACGAGTGCATCCTGGATTTACGCCCCTTGAAGGCATCCAGTGGTGGCGCACAAGGCATCAGCGCCGAAGACGTCGCCAAGCGCCTCATGGACTACGGTTTCCACGCACCGACCCTGAGCTTTCCGGTGCCCGGCACCCTGATGGTCGAGCCTGTCGAAAGCGAGACGCTGGCCGAAATCGACCATTTTGTCGCCGCCATGATTGCCATTCGCGAGGAGATTCGCAAGGTGGAGGCCGGCGACTGGCCGGTGGACAACAACCCGCTCAAACACGCGCCACATACCGCCGCGTCGGTCACGGCAACCGAGTGGAACCGGCCTTACCCGCGCGAAGTCGGCGCCTTTCCGCTGGAGAGCCTGGAGCAGGGCAAGTACTGGACACCCATAGCGCGTATCGACAACGTGTACGGCGACCGCAACCTGTTCTGCAGTTGCCTGGCGGTCAGCGCATACGCCGCCTGAGCGCGGTCCGTGCGGCAGGCCATCACGGTTCAACCGGCTTGCCGGTGGCCATGTCCACGCTGCGCACACGGGCCCGAAATAACAGCAGGGCCAGCACCGCCAGGACACACACGCCATACATCGGCGCATCGAGCCCGAAACGCTCGGCCAGCGGCCCCACCGCCAGCAGCATGAAGTTGGCCAGCTGCGAAATCATGAACCACAGGCCCATCACGCGGCTACGGTAGCTCTCGTCGACGTGGCTTTGCAGCAGGATGATGGTGCCGGTCAACGCGGCTTCGGCCGCCACACCAAACACGACCCGCGCGCCCGTCGCGGTCCAGCCGTGCCGGGTGCTGACGAATACCAGTGTGGCCACAATGCCGACGGCCAATCCGGCCATGATGATGCCCAGCATGCGCTCCGGCCGGCGGCTTTGTGCAAGCCAGACGGAGGCGACGGCTGCGCCAAGGCCGGTCGCGCCAGCCAGTACCGCCAGACCACCCGATCCGGTACCAAACAGGCGCTCTGCAAACGCCGGAAGCAGGCGATGGGTGAGTCCGCGCAATGCATCGCTGAAAAACGTGAGCAGCAGCAACATGCCTATCAAGGGGTGGGTGAGGCTGTAGCGCAGCCCGTCGACATAGTCCCCGTAGAAGCTCTTGCCCGATGGAACCGTTGGCATCGCTGGCGGCAGACGCATCATCATCAACATGAGCAGGTACACGCCATAACCCACCACGTTGAACAGGAACGAAACGTAGACGGGAAACGTTGCCAGTAGCACCCCCGCCAGCGCCGGGCCAGCGAACATGGCCAGGGTCCGGTAGGACGAACTGAAGGCGATGGCCGCACCCAGGTTGTCACGCTCCACCGCCCGCGGCAACAGGCCATAGGACGCCGGCACGCTGAAGGCGTGGATCACGCCATGCGCCAGCGCCAGGGCACCCAGCATGCCGATACCGAGCACGCCAGCCATCGACGTCACGGTCAACAGCACGGACTGCAACATGGAAAAGACATAGGCCACAAACAGGATGCGATGCCGGTCATGGCGATCGGCAACCACGCTGCCCCAGGGACCCAGAATGAAATACGGAGCGATGTCCAGCGCGGCAATGACGCCCAGCCAGGTCGCCGAGTGCGTCAGCTCCCACGCCAGCCAGCTCACCGCCAGTGTCTGCGCGAAGAAACTCAGCCAGGAGACGACGGAGGCGATGGTGTAGAGGCGGAAATTGCGGTCGGCAAAGAGCTGCCGCGTGCTGTCGGTAAGCATGCCGGAAGTATTGCAGAGCGCCGGGCGGCTGAGCGTCAGGAACGGCGGCGCAGCAACCAGGCAAATACACTGGTCAGGCCCGCCAGCACCAGCCCGCCGGTCGCGATCACGGCTCCCGAGCCGATCCGCTCCACCAGGTTGGCGGCCAGCAAGACACCCAGTGATTGCCCGGTGAACAGGGAGGCGGCGAACAGGGAAACTGCGGTGCCGCGGCTCGCGGGTGCCATCTGCGCAGCGTTGGCCTGCATCACGTTGTGAAAGGCAAAAAAACCGAGTCCCATCACCAGGCTGGCAGGCGCGCTCAACCAGCGGTAGGGCGGGAATGCTGCCACCAGTGAAGCGAGCAGCACAAGTCCACCGCCAACGACAGCTAGCCTGGCCTGTCCCAGGCGACCGATCACATGGCGGGCGCTCGCCATGTACACCACACCGCCCACGCCAAACAGCGCAACGATGGCACCCGCCGCAGACAGCGAAAAACCAATCCTGTGGTGCAGATGGGACGCCCAGATCGCCAGCACGCCAAACCCGGCGGCACCTTCCACGACCCCGACAACGAGGACGGTGCGCGGCCACGGCGCCGCCAGAATGGCCAGGGCCTGATGCATGAATCCCTGGCGCTGCGTTGGCGCCGGCGCCGCTGCGATACGCAGCGCGCTGGCTGCCTTGTCCCGCCGCCACTCGACGAGCAACAGGCAGCCGACCACCCAGAACAATGCGGCCAACAGGGCAAACGCCCAGCGCCAGCCAAGCGTGTCGGTCAACAAGCCCCCCACCAACTGCCCGCTGGCGACACCGAGCGCAGTACCCAGCCCGACCTGGGCAATTGTCTCCTGGACTTTGCGCGGATCCGCCACGTCGCCGACCCACGCGAGGGCCAGCGGAATGATGGCTGCCGCGCCCATGGCCACCAAACCCCTCGCGACCAGCAGCATGTCCAGACTGACAGCCAGTGCGGCGAGCACATTGCCCAGGCTGCACCCCAGCGTGGCCCAGGCGATCACACCGAACTTGCCAAGCCGGTCGCCAAGCGGGCCGTAGATCAGTTGCAACACGCCATAGACCACGGCAAAAACCGAAATCACCTGTGCCGCCTGGGCCAGCCCCACGCCGAACTCGCGCGCCAATTCCGGCAACATCGCGTCGCAAATGCGCTGCGAGGCCATGCTGGAGAAGGTGGCAAACGCCATCAGCACGAAGCTGCGGGCCGGGACGGTGCTGTGAAAATCCGGGGGAGTGGACATGCGGCGTGGTTCTGCGCCCGCCCATGGCGGGTTGGCCCAAGTGTGCCTGATGCGCCCGGACGGCTCGGACCGGCGTAGCATTACGGGCAACTACCGAAAGCGCCCATGCTCTACGCTGCCCTGAAAACCCTGCACCTCCTGTCCATCATCGTCTGGGTCGGTGGCATGGCCTTCACACTGTTCTTCCTGCGCCCGGCGCTCGCTGCTCTGGATCTGCCCATGCGCGTCCAGCTGATGCACGAGATACTGCGCAAATTCTTCAAGGCGGTACTGGCCATGGCACTCATCGCCCTGCTCACCGGCCTGGGGATGATGCTGCTCTACTCCGGTCAGGCACTACCGGCCGGGGCCGGCACCCGCATGCCCTGGACCTGGTCTGTGATGGCCGCGTTGGGCGTGCTGATGATGCTGATCTTCGGTCACATCCGCTTTGTGTTGTTCAAGCGCCTGGGCCAGGCAATGGCTGCACAGGCCTGGACCACTGGCGGTGCGGCCATGGCAAGCATCCGTGTCTGGGTCCGCGCCAACCTGGTGCTGGGCCTGTTGATCGTCGTGCTGGTAACGGCCTTCGGCTGAAGCGACGGCGACTGCACCATGGCCTACCGTTTCGCCGACCAGCGAGCCCTTTTCCCGATATTGCAAAAGACGGCGCAACTCTCGAGTTGCTCGCAAAGTGCCATGGCGCAACCGGTGGCAGAGGCGCTTGGCGACTACACGCGGTCCTGGATGGAAAAAGGCATGGACTGGGGCGGCTGGATGGCCGCTGTGAACGAGGCCAAGTCCGAGTTCGCGCGCCTGATCAACGCGGACGCGCGCGACATTGCCGCGATGTCTTGTGTATCCGATATCACGTCTTCGATCGGCAGCGCGTTGGAGTTCGCCCCCGCCAAGAACGGCATCGTGGTTGGTGATGTCGATTTTCCGTCCATGGGCCACGTCTGGCTGGCCCACGAACGCAAGGGCGCCGTGGTGCAATTTGTCCCCGCCGGTGCCGACCACACCATCGCGACGGAGGCCTACCGCAGCGCCATCAACGATGCGACCGCTCTGGTGTCGCTTGATGCTGCGCGGCGTTGTGGTCTGCGCAGCATGAGTCCGCCCGATCTGGCGCGTAAATCAGCCATCACCGCGATTCACGTGGCAAATGCCTCGGTGATGGAGCACAAACTGGCGCAAGAAGGTTTCATCGTCTCGGCACGCAACGATGTGATCCGAATCGCGCCGCACTTTTACAACACCGAGGACGAGGTGGCGGGCGCAGTGCGCGCCATCGCACAGGCTCAGGCGGCCTGAGCGGGGAGCGCGACTACAAGCATTTCCAGATCGGGCGAATTCGCTTCGAACTGGTAATCCATCCCGGCAGGAATGGCGCAACAATCATCCGCCGCCAGGGCATGGTCGCCGGCCGTGCGCAGTGTGGTGCTGCCGCTGAGTACAAAGAAAAACAGGAAGTCGCCATCGTGGCGCATGACCGGCGTCGACGCCGCACCGCCGCCGCGCACCACGCGGGCGTCGGCCAGTTGCGCGGTGGCTGTTCCAATGCCCAGATCGCGGCTGGAGAAGGCGGGCACGCGCCACGGTGTCCGGGCCGCTGCCTTCGCCACATGCCGCACAAACTGCTGACCACCATACACGCGCTGCGGCTGCAACCGTGCATTCGGCAGTTCCAGAGCCGGATCGGCAAAGGTTTCGTGCAGCGCCGGACAGCTCACCTCCACCACTTCCATCGCAGCGGAGCTCTCCAGCACACGGTGCCGGATGCGCGGCGGCTGCAAGACACAGTCTCCCGCCTCCATCACAAAGGGCTCGCCCTGGTCTTCGTACACCACGCGCACCCAGCCCTTGCGGCAGAAGATCATCTGGAACTGCACCTTGTGGAAATGCACGTAGTCCGCCACCGGACCAGCGTCCGCAATACGGATATGCGAGGCGATATAACGGCCACCCAGCCGGTCCGGCAACAGATCACGGTAGAACAATCCGGCGCGCCCGGCGTGCCACGGCGCCCCCGCCGCAGCCCGCGTCACCACCAGGCTCGAACGTAACTGCGGCAGCAGCAACGGGGGGTCGGCATCAACGATCTCGATTCGCGTGCCGTTGGGCGCGACCAGGCTGCGCGCGCCACCGGCGAAGCGCTCCGGCTGCTGGCACAACAGGCGCAGCGTACCCGGGTCGCCCTGAATGCTGCGGCTCAATTGAACGCGCAGGCCATGGCCTTGCACCGTAATGCTTTGCGGATCATCGGCCGGATATACCGACACCACCCTGAAACCCAGTCGCTCCGTGAAGAACGCCAGTGTTTCGTCCAGCGCGCTCGCCGGTAGAACCAGCTCGGCAGCCTGGATGGAATCGGTCTGCAGTGAACCCATAGCGCCAATGTGCCCGTCAGCGGCGCAGCTTGTTGACCAGGTTCTGCACCATACGGTCACACGCGTCAAGTTGCTCCAGCGGCACGAACTCGTCAGGCTTGTGCGCGTTGTCTATGCTCCCCGGTCCACACACGATGCTGGGTGTTCCGACATTCTGGAAGAACGATGCCTCGGTGCCATAGGCCACCTTGGCCGACTGGTGCGGCCGCAACAGCGAGCGCACCAGTTGCACGATGTCGTCCTGCTCCTTGGCATCCAGCGCCGGAACCTCACCCAGGCATTCCAGATCGACCCCCGTGCGGGCATCGCGCGCTTTCATGCGCGGCTCGATGTCGCTGGCAATGAACGCGCGAATGTTGTCGTAGAACCTTCCCGGTGGCATGCCCGGCACGTAACGGTAGTCAAAGAAGAACTCGCACTCGGCTGGAATGATGTTGCGCCCGCTGCCTCCGGAGATCATGTTCGTCGAGATGCTGGTGAACGGCACGTCGAAACCATCCACCTTCAGGCCCTGCTCCTCTTCGTGGCGCGCCATGTCCTGGATGAAGGTGATGATGCGCGCCGCGTATTCGATGGCATTCACGCCCTGGGGTGTGAGGGACGAATGCGCCGCCTTGCCGTGCACGTTGCAGCGGTACATGCGCCCCCCCTTGTGCGCGGTGACCATGCGCATGCTGGTGGGTTCTCCCACGATGCATCCGGTGGGTGAAATGCCGGCCACGCGCAGATCGTCGAGCAGGCCGGAAATACCCAGGCAGCCGACTTCTTCGTCATAAGTCAGTGCGATGTGCATGGGGGTCTTCAGCGATGCCGCCGCCATCAGCGGCGCCTGCGCCAGCACCGAGGCAATGAAGCCCTTCATGTCACAGGCTCCGCGGCCATACAGCATGCCGTTGCGGATCTCGGCGCCGAAGGGGTCGGAGCTCCACTTCTGCCCATCCACCGGTACCGTATCGGTGTGTCCTGACAACACGATGCCTCCCGGTCCTTCGCCGAAGGTCGCGAACAGGTTGGCCTTGGTGCGCTCCCGGTTGTGGCTCATGCGGATCGACGCGCCCAATGGCTCCAGCCAGGCGCGCGACCACTCGATCAGTTCGAGATTGGAGTTGCGGCTGGTGGTGTCGAAGGCGATCAGCCGCGTGAGGCAGTCCACCGTTGACATCGCCGCCGTACCGCTGGACTGGTCGGCGCCGGATCGCGACAACACAGCTTGATCATCT
>JANNDB010000954.1:0-1547 GCA_031387285.1 Betaproteobacteria bacterium
CCGAGCAGCATTTCGTAGGTGGTCACCCAGCCATGGAACAGCAGCTTGGGGAATTCCTGCACGAACATTTTTGCCACTTCAGTCGGCGGTGGCATCAGATAGCGCGGCACGCTGAACAACCACACCCCGGCTTCCCAGATCGCCAGAAACATCAGGATGCCGGCCAGCGGCGAGAGTCGGTTCATCATGTCGATGCAGCCTGCGTGAAAGTCAGAATGGCCTGGGCATCAGGCGATACCCCCAGCCCCGGCCCGGCAGGCACTGGGAGACGATCGCGACTCGCCCGAAACGCATTATCGGTGGTGCCGCGATCGGCCAGGTACTGCGGCCCGTTGAGTGCGGCAGGGTGTTCGAGACCCGCCCAGGCAAACAGGTGCGCCGACGCCGCCATGGAGATCTCGGGGTCGGTCAGTCCGGAGGCGAACAGCTTGAGCCCGTCGCGCTGCATGCCTTCGACAATGCGCGAGGCGTGCCACAAGCCGCCGCAACGCGCCACTTTCATGGCGATGCCGTCGAGCATGCCGAGCGCCGCGAACTCCGCTGCTTCAACCGGTGACACGATGCCTTCATCCATCAGGATCGGCAATGCGCCTTGCTGCCGGAGGCGCTGGTAGTCGCGGATCCGGTTCGGCGGCAGCGGCGACTCCAGCGCACGCAAGCCCAGGTCGGCGAGCCGTGGTGCCTGTGCCAGTGCGGTCCCGATATCGTAGCTGGTGTTTGCGTCGCACCAGTGAAATCCTTGCGGCGAAAACTGCGTGACCAGCCGTACCAGGTCGAGGTCGAAGGCCGCCGATTGTGGCGGTCCGAGCTTGATGTTGAAACTGTCATAACCGAGGCTGCGGCCCTGCTCGAGCAACAACGTGGCCTGATCCAGGCTGGTGGTGTTGATGGTCCAGCTAAGGCGGATTTCCGGACTCGGGGCGCCGGGCCTGGCCTCACCACCGCCCAGCAATGCGTACGCCGGCTTGCCGGATTGCCGGCCCCACAGATCGTAACAAGCCAAGTCGATGGCAGCCTTGGCCAGTGGCTGGCCGACCGAGAAGGACGGGCGGATGGCGCGCTCCATGCGCGCATGCACGTCGGCCAGATCGCACGGGTCGGCGCCCAGCACGGCCGGCGCCAGGTAGTGGCGCAGGGTCGAATCCACGCTTTCCACGGTTTCGTAGGTCCAGGTTTCCACTGGGACGGACTGGCCGAAGCCCTGAAGGCCCTCGGCGTCGGTCAGGCGCACCAGCACCGTCGGCCGCAGCCCCGACTTGAAAAACTTGAAAGCGCCGACCAGCGGGTAGTCGCGCCGGCCAACCTCCACTCGCACAATCTTGCTCATTGTTGCCTTGCCGACCTTCCATCGATCAATGTAACTGTCTGGTTAAATATTAGCAGCCGCACAAAAGCCTGTCCACCCGGAGTCTTTTCCAACGAGGTATGAGCCTGGAGGAAACTCCGTGATTCCAAGGACAAATGAGCCTGGAGGAAGGATTGGAAGGGGGTAGGAACAGGTAAAGGGGGCAAAGAGGCCTCAAGCTGGGGCGGAGGGTTGATCATCA
>JANNDB010000103.1:0-3260 GCA_031387285.1 Betaproteobacteria bacterium
TACGTGTTGATCGCCATCGCAAAGAAGCGTCTGCATCTTGACCATCACAGCCTGTATGAAATCCTACAAATCCTGAGTCTGTCCATGTTTGAAACTATCCCGATAAATCAACTACTTACGCCGCCCCTGCCGGATTCAGACGCGGGTTTCGAGACAAATCAGCTCGCGCTCCTCTGAAAAACGTTGGGACACTACTGATGTGAAGTCAAAAAACCACAAAACGAAAGCGCGGCCATTCAATATGCTGCCGCATACCGGGTGAGTTCCCAATCGCTGACGTGTAGCTGGTAGCTGTCCCACTCCTGCGCCTTGATCGTCAGGAATTCCTGGCAAAACGCCTCGCCCACACGCTGGCGCAAAACGGTGTCCTGCTCCAGTGCCCGCAGCGCCGACCACAGGTCGCGTGGCAACTGCTCAGGCATGGCAGCGCCGGCGGCGAACTGCGTATACAGGTCGACGTTGCATGCCGGCGGCGCGCGCATGCCCTCATCGATGCCGTCGAGCCCGGCGGCCAGGGTCGCAGCGATGGCGGCATACACGTTGCACGACGGGTCGGGCAGGCGCCACTCGAGCCGGCCGGCGACGGTGCGTACCAGGCAGGTGCGGTTGTTCTCGCCATGCGCTTTCCAAACCGGTGACCAGGTTGTGCCCGAGCGGCTGCCGCTGGCCGCAAGGCGCCGGTAACTGTTGACCGTCGGCGCGCACAGGGCGCTGAGTGCGCCGGCGTGGCGCAACAAGCCGGCGATGAAGGCGTATCCGCGCTGGCTGATGCCGGCGGCGGCCGTGCTGTCGGCGAAAACCGCATTGCCGTGTTCGTCGGTGATGCTCAAATGGAAATGCAGACCGCTGCCCGGTGCGCCCGCAAACGGTTTGGGCATGCAGCTGAACACCGAACCGTGGCGCTCCGCCACGGCGTGGGCGGCCATCTTGAACAGCATGTAGCGGTCTGCCGCGAGCAGCGCGCTGTCAAAGCGGTAGTTGATCTCGTACTGGCCGTTCGCGTCTTCGTGGTCCATCTGCTCGATCTCGAAGCCCAGGGCCACCAAGGTGCTGCGCAAGTCCTCCAGCAGGCTGTGGTTGCGCTGAATCGCCTTGAGGTCGTAGGAGGGTTTCGCCTGCTGGTCCAGCCCGTCGCTGGGCAGCCATCGACCGTTCGCATCCGCGCGCAACAGGAAGAACTCGGGTTCGATGCCGACCCAGAGGTTCCAGCCACGCCGGGCCAACTGTTCCATCTGGCGCAGCAACAACTGGCGCGAACAGGTCTGCAGCGGCGCGCCAGCGGAAAAACCGTTGCACACGGCATGGGCCACGCCCGGCGCAAACGGCAAGGGTCTGAGTGAATCGAGTTGCACCCGTCCGTAGTACTCGCTGCGCGCACCATGGCGCGCCAGGCCGGTACCCCAGATGCTGGGCCCGGAAAAGCCCGCGCCCGTACGCACCAGGTCGCCCAACAGGCCCACCGGCACCAGCTTGCCGCGCGCCACACCGTGGATGTCGCAGAACTGGGTCAGGATGCTGTGGATACCCTGGGCCTGCAGGTTCTCGATGGCAAGTTCGACAGGGGTCACCCGACAGGCTCCAACGATGTACGGCTGTACGCGCCGCGCATCATCCGCATCGGACCGCGAGCACTACCCCCGCATCAAAACGACACAACAATGCCGGTTCCGACGAGCACGTTGCCGCGCTTGAAGGCGCCGGTCTTCGGGTCCAAAAAGTTGAAGCCGCTGGAACGGTCGAGCCGGACTTCCGTCTTCCACGCCGCATTCGCGTTGATGGCGTAGTTATGACCAACCGACAGCGCGTAACGGTTCGCCCCGCGGTTCGGGTCGATGGCGGTACCCGTGTTGTCGAGTTCCGGGCCAAAGCCCGAGGTGGTATTGCTGACGCCAACAAGACCCGGACCTTCCACGTAAATGCCGCCACCGTTGCGACGGTTGCTGATGTAGTCAAAGCGCGTCAGGAACTGCAGCGTCGGGGTAATCTTGTAGCCTGCCAGGGCGGAAGCGCCCCACCAGCGCGCGTCGCCACCGTTGAAAGCCGTGCCGCGTTCGCGGCCATAGTTGATCTGGCCATTGAGGATCCAGTCGCCGCGGTTGAAGCCGGCGTCGAGTTCCATCAGGTCGTACTGGCGGTTGGTGCGCGAGTGCGCGCCGGCAAACCCCACATAAGTGAATTCGCTCACCGTGTAGTCGGCGCGGTAGGCCACACCGGGCGCCTTGCCGGATTTCTGCCCGTCGATGTTGCCGAACATCCACTTGGCGGCCCACTTGCCCATAACATACGACATGCCTACGCCCTCATAGGCAGACGGTCCGGCATAGCCCCACAGCAGGTTGTGCGTCAGCAGCGGGTTCTGGTGCGCGAACGAGTACTCGTAGCCCTGGTAGTCCTGCGTCAGCCCGGCGTTGAGTTTGGTGCCGCTGTTGCCAATCGGTATCGACACGTTTGCTTCATGGATCAGGCCGTCGTTGCCCAGGCCAGGCGTCAGACGCAACAACCAGCTGATGCCATCGTCCACTTCCTTGCTGATCTCGAACATGCCGGTGCCGAGGTTGCCGTTGCCGGTGGAGAAGCGCTGCGTTTCGCGCACCGTGCTGGAGGCGGCATCCAGCTGCAGCCGGTCATGGATGAAGGCCGCCTCGATAACGACCTTGAATTTGAGCCCCTTGAATCCCGAAGCGGCGGCATTGTCTTCCGCCAGTTCCACCTTTTGAACCAGCCTGTTGAACTCCTGCGGATTCACCGCACCCGCCTGCTTGCTGACCGCCTCGACCCTGGCCGTGAGCGCTTCCAGTTGCGCCTTGAGCACCTCGATCTGCTTGAGCAGTTCGGCATTGGTCTGGGCCTGTGCCCCGGTCCAGGGCACGGCCGCCGCGAGTGCGACGACAAGTAGTTGTTTCTTGAACTTCATGGTTTCTCCTGGAAAGAATGTAAATCAGCCTGTGCCATCAACTAGTCATCCGGAAGGCAGCCGCCACCTCGCGTGCGCGGCGCTTCTCGGCCCGCGCAATCCATACGCTGGCTGCGATGACTCCCATGCTGACCACCAGCACGGTCAGCGTGGCGACCGCATTGACGGTGGGATTGAGCCCGAGTCGCGCGCGGCTGAAAATCGTGATCGGCAAGGTAGTCGAGCCCGGCCCGGACAAAAAGGCGGACAACACCACATCGTCCAGCGACAGCGTAAAGGTGAGCAACCAGGCGGAGACCAGCGCCTGCGAGATCAGCGGCAACGTGACCAGGAAAAACACCTGCCA
>JANNDB010001009.1:0-1715 GCA_031387285.1 Betaproteobacteria bacterium
CCCCAAAGGGGGCGCAGCCAGCGGCCCGGCGGAGCCGGTTCCGCGGCTGCCACGACTGTGAGTGCTTCGCCGGCGAGGCGTGCCTGGCGGCGCTTCCGGCGCAACCCTCTTGGATTTTGGAGCCTGATTGCGTTCTGCACGCTGCTGGTGCTGAGCCTGTTTGCTGAGCTGGTGTCGAACGACCGGCCGCTGATCGTGCGGTACGAGGGCCAGACTTACTTTCCAATGGTCAAGGACTATCCAGAAAAGACTTTCGGAGGCGACTTCGAGACCACTACCGACTATCTGGACCCGTTCATCCGCGAGCGGCTTTCCGCCGGTTCGAACTGGGCGATCTTTGCGCCCAACCCGTACGGCCCGAAGACGCTCAACTACTTTGCCGCCGAGCCCAACCCGTCAAGGCCGACCTGGGCCAACCTGCTGGGCACGGACGACCGCGGGCGGGACTTGCTCGCGCAGTTGATCTACGGCTTTCGGGTCAGCGTGCTGTTCGCCTTGGCCTTGACCGTTACCGGCGTGTTTCTGGGGGTGGTGGCCGGCGCGATACAAGGGTTTTTCGGCGGCAAGACAGATCTGGCGTTCCAGCGCTTCATCGAAATCTGGGGTTCCATGCCGGAGTTGTATCTGTTGATCATCTTCAGCGCCATATTCGCGCCCAGTGTGGCGTTGCTGCTGGTCTTGCTCAGCCTGTTTGGCTGGATGGGTTTGTCAGATTACGTGCGTGCCGAATTTCTGCGCAACCGGCAACTGGACTATGTGCGCGCCGCGCGCGCGCTGGGGGTCGGTAACTGGCAGATCATCTTGCGCCATATCCTGCCCAACAGCCTAACTCCGGTGGTCACGTTTCTGCCGTTCCGGATGAGCGGCGCCATTCTGGCGCTGACTTCGCTCGACTTCCTCGGGCTGGGTGTACCGCCCGGCACGCCGTCGCTGGGCGAGTTGTTGTCGCAGGGCAAGAACAATATCGACGCCTGGTGGATTTCGCTTTCCACCTTCGCCGTGCTGGTGCTGACCCTGATGTTGCTGACGTTCATGGGAGACGCGCTGCGCGACGCGCTCGATCCGCGCAAGGCCGATCACGACCCCGACGAACCTGGCGGAGCCGCGCCATGAGCCTGCTGGATGTAAGGAACCTGCGTGTCGCCTTCGGTCGCAAGGAGGTAGTCTGTGGTGTCGACTTCACGCTGCAACCGGGCGAGAAGCTCGCCCTGGTGGGTGAATCCGGTTCCGGCAAGACGGTTACCGCGCTCAGCCTGCTGGGTCTGGTGCAGAACGCGCGGGTCAGCGGAAGCGCCATGTTTGCGCCACGCGACACGGCCGCGAACCTGCTGAGCCTGCCCGAGCCCGAACTGCAGGCGGTGCGTGGCCGCGACGTGGCGATGATTTTCCAGGAGCCGATGACGGCACTCAACCCGCTGTTCACGGTGGGTGAGCAGATTGCCGAAGTGTTGCAGCTCAAACAGGGCATGGACCGGGCCCAGTGCGCCGCCGCCGCCGTAACGCTGCTGGAGAGTACCGGTATTGCGGAGGCGGCCCGGCGTGCCGGCTCCTATCCGCACCAGCTCTCGGGCGGACAGCGCCAGCGCGCGATGATCGCCATGGCGCTGGCCTGCAAGCCGGCGCTGCTGCTGGCCGATGAACCCACCACGGCGCTCGATGTGACGGTGCGCATGCAGATCCTCGATTTGCTGACCACGCTGCAGCGCACGCACGGC
>JANNDB010001039.1:0-3082 GCA_031387285.1 Betaproteobacteria bacterium
GAGATGGTGATGCCGGGGGACAACGTGTCGATCACGGTCAAGCTGATCAACCCGATTGCGATGGAAGAGGGCTTGCGCTTTGCCATCCGCGAGGGCGGCAAGACGGTGGGCGCCGGCGTCGTGGCCAAAATCATCGCGTAAAGCACGCGAAATAGAGGAAACACCATGGCCACCAAACAAAAAATCCGCATCCGCCTCAAGGCATTTGACTACAAGCTGATCGACCAGTCGGCTGCAGAAATCGTTGACACTGCCAAGCGCACGGGTGCCATTGTCAAGGGCCCGGTGCCCCTGCCGACCCGCATGAAGCGTTTTGACATCCTGCGTTCGCCGCACGTCAACAAGACCAGCCGGGACCAACTCGAGATCCGCACGCACCAGCGTCTGATGGATATCGTGGACCCGACGGACAAGACAGTAGATGCCCTGATGAAGCTGGACCTGCCAGCTGGCGTCGACGTGGAGATCAAGCTGCAGTAGTACTGCGGCTGCCGTCCCGAGGTGCGAGCCTCGGAATGGTTGAATGTGCGCTTGCCTTCGGGGCGCATTCGAAATATACTAGAGGGCTCAACTTCCAGTGCTATGTATTGGAAGTCGGGTTTTATCAACAGTCTTTCACGCCAAAACGGCGTCGCCAATTGAAGTGGCGCCGGTGAAAGTAACGGAGAAAAATATGAGTCTGAGCAACTCCCTCGGGTTGCTGGGCCGCAAGGTGGGCATGATGCGCCTGTTCACCGATGATGGGGACGCAGTTCCTGTCACGGTGGTGGATGTGTCGAACAACCGTGTGACCCAGGTCAAAACCCAAGAGAACGACGGCTACGTTGCCCTGCAGGTGACGTTCGGTGTACGCAAAGCGTCCCGTGTGACCAAGCCAGCAGCTGGCCACCTCGCCAAGGCGGGTGTCGAGGCCGGTGAAATCATCCAGGAATTCCGCGTTTCCGCGGATGCCGCAGCCAAGTACCCGGCCGGCGCGTCGGTGCCTGTCAATGCCGTGTTCTCGGTCGGCCAGAAGGTCGACGTGCAGGGCACCAGCATCGGCAAAGGATTTGCCGGCACCATCAAGCGCCACAACATGAGCTCGCAGCGGGCGTCGCACGGCAACAGTCGTTCGCACAACGTGCCTGGCTCGATCGGCATGGCGCAGGACCCGGGTCGCGTGTTTCCTGGCAAGCGTATGACGGGCCACATGGGCGACGAGACGGTGACAACCCAAAACCTGGACGTTGTGCGCATCGATGAAGCGCGTCAGCTCCTGCTGATCCGCGGCGCCGTGCCGGGTTCTGCCGGTGGTTTTGTCACGGTACGGCCGGCTATCAAGGCCAAGCCCGCTGGCGCACCTGTGAAGGGAGCCAACTGATGCAAGTCGAAATTTTGAACGACCAAGGGCAGGCGACTTCCAAGTTTGATGTTCCCGAGACCGTTTTTGGTCGCGAGTACAACGAAGATCTGGTGCACCAGGTGGTCGTGGCCTTCCAGGCCAATGCTCGTCAAGGCACCCGTGCCCAGAAAGACCGTGAGCAGGTCAAGCACTCGACGAAGAAGCCGTTCAAGCAAAAGGGAACGGGGCGCGCCCGTGCCGGTATGACCTCCTCGCCGCTGTGGCGCGGCGGCGGCCGGATTTTCCCGAACATGCCGGACGAGAACTTCAGCCACAAGATCAACAAGAAGATGTACCGCGCCGGCATGGCGTCCATCTTCTCGCAGCTCGCCCGCGAGGGGCGACTGGCTGTGGTGGATTCGCTGCACGTGGACTCGCCCAAGACCAAACCGCTGGCTGCGCGCTTCAAGGCAATGAACCTGGAGTCGGTGATGGTGATCGCCGACCAAGTGGATGAAAACCTCTACCTTGCCTCGCGCAATCTGGCCAATGTGCTGGTTGTCGAGCCGCGTTACGCAGATCCGGTTTCCCTGGTCCATTACCGCAAGGTGCTGGTAACCAAGGCGGCCATGGACAAGCTCAAGGAGATGTTCGCATGAACGCCGTCAAATACGACGAAGGCCGATTGATGCAGGTGCTCGTAGCGCCCATCGTTTCCGAAAAGGCAACGATGATCGCCGAGAAAAGCAACTCGGTCACTTTCAAGGTGCTGCAGGATGCGACCAAGCCCGAGATAAAGGCGGCAGTCGAATTGATGTTCAAAGTTGAAGTCAAAGGCATCTCGGTGGTCAACACCAAGGGCAAGGCCAAGCGTTTTGGCAAGTCCAACGGCCGGCGTGACAACATCCGCAAGGCCTATGTGACGCTCAAGCCCGGACAAGAGCTCAACCTGGGCGGGGAGGCCGCGTAATCATGGCAGTCATCAAGATGAAACCGACTTCCCCGGGCCGTCGTGGCGTGGTGAAGATTTCGCGGGACCACCTGTACAAGGGTGAGGCGCATGCGCCGTTGCTGGAGCCGCAGTTCCAGCACGCAGGTCGCAACAACAACGGCCATATCACGACCCGGCACAAGGGCGGCGGGCACAAGCACCACTACCGTGTGGTGGACTTCCGTCGCGCCAAGGATGGCATTCCGGCAAAGGTCGAGCGAATTGAATACGACCCGAACCGCTCGGCCCATCTGGCGCTGGTGTGTTATGCCGACGGCGAGCGTCGCTACATCATCGCTCCGCGCAGCCTGGAAGTCGGCGCGACGGTCCTCAACGGCGCGGAAGCACCGATCCGGGTTGGAAACACCTTGCCTATCCGCAATATCCCGGTGGGCTCCATCATCCATTGCATCGAGTTGCAGGTTGGCAAGGGTGCACAAATCGTGCGTTCGGCCGGCACGTCGGCAACACTGCTGGCGCGTGAAGGCACCTACGCCCAGGTCCGCATGCGCTCAGGTGAAGTTCGCAAGATCCACATTGATTGCCGCGCCACCATTGGCCAGGTTGCCAATGAGGAACACAGCCTGCGTCGCCTCGGCAAGGCCGGTGTAAAGCGCTGGATGGGTATTCGCCCGACAGTGCGCGGCGTGGTCATGAATCCGGTTGACCACCCACATGGTGGTGGTGAAGGCAAGACTGGCGAAGGACGCCATCCGGTCGATCCGTGGGGCAATCTGACCAAGGGTTACCGTACCCGCAACAACAAGCGT
>JANNDB010001043.1:0-4064 GCA_031387285.1 Betaproteobacteria bacterium
GCGTTCCTGGCGGCTGGTGGAGGTGATCACGTCCACGCCCTCGATCCCGGCCAGGGAGTCTTCCAGCACCTTGGTGACCTGTCCCTCCATCACTTCGCTGGAGGCACCGCCAAAACGCGTCTGCACGCTCACCACGGGCTCGTCGATCTTGGGGTACTCCCGCACGTTCAGGCGGTGCCTCCAGCGAAGTGATGGAGGGACAGGTCACCAAGGTGCTGGAAGATTCCCTGGCCGGGATCGAGGGTGTGGACGTCATCACCTCCACCAGCCGCCAGGAACGCAGCAACATATCCATCCGGTTTGCCTTGACGCGCGACGCGGATTCGGCCGCTGCCGATGTGCGCGACAAGGTATCCCGGGTGCGCCAGCGCCTGCCCCAGGGTATTGACGAGCCGGTGATTGCCAAGGTGGAGGCCGATGCCTTCCCGGTGGTTTTCCTGGCCATGAGTTCAGACACCCATACCTCCCTGCAACTCACTGAGATGGCCAACCAGCTGGTCAAGCCGGTTTTGCAGACAGCGCCCGGTGCGGCCGATGTGACGATTTTTGGCGAGCGCAAATTCTCCATGCGCATCTGGCTTGATCCGGACAAGCTGGCCGCCTACCGGCTCACGGTGCAGGACGTGGAGGACGCTATCCGCCGCTCCAATCTAGAAGTTCCGGCCGGGCGCATCGAGAGCGCGCAGCGCGAGTTCAATGTGACGGCCGCCACCGATCTGCAACGCCCGGCGGAGTTCAGGCAGGTGGTGATTCGCACGGTCAACGGCTTGCCCATACGTATTGGCGACGTGGCCCGGGTGGCTTCGGCTCCGGCAGAAGAGCGCTCCACCGTGCGCCTGAACGGCCGTGAGTCCGTAGCGGTGGGCGTGATCCGCCAGGCTACCGCGAATCCGCTGGACCTCTCGGCCGGTGTGCGCCAGTTGATGGTGAAGGTACAGCGCGACCTGCCTGTGGGCGTCACGATCGAAATCGCCAATGACAACTCGGTCTTCATCGACCGCTCCATCAAGTCGGTGTACACCACGATTGCCGAGGCGGTAGTGCTGGTCGCGCTGGTCATCCTGGTGTTTCTGCGTACGTTTCGGGCTTCGATCATTCCGCTGCTGACGATTCCGGTGTCGCTGATCGGCGCCTTTGCCCTGATGGCGCTGGCCGGGTTCAGCATCAACACGCTGACGCTGCTGGCGCTGGTGCTGGCGATCGGCCTCGTGGTGGACGACGCCATCGTGATGCTGGAGAACATCTACCGCCATATTGAAGAGGGCATGACGCCGTTCCAGGCTGCGCTCAAAGGTTCACGCGAAGTTGGTTTTGCCATCGTCGCGATGACGATGACGCTGGTTGCCGTCTATGCGCCGCTGGCGTTCGCGCCGGGCCGTACCGGGCGCCTGTTTACCGAGTTTGCGTTGGCACTGGCGGGTGCGGTCGTGGTCTCCGGGCTGGTGGCGCTGACCTTGTCGCCAATGCTGTGCTCGCTGCTGTTGCGGCACAACCCCAAGCCCAATTTCTTTGACCGCGGTATGGAGCGCGTGCTGGTTGCGGTCACGGCGGGGTACGCCCGGGTGCTGGGATGGACGCTGAAGGCACGCTGGCTGGTGGTACTGGTCGCGATTGGCAGCGGCGTGGTCTCCTGGAGCGTTCTGGGCGACATCAAGCGCGAGTTGTCGCCCATCGAGGACCGCGGCGTGATCGTCGCACAGGTCAACGCCCCTGACGGCGCCACGCTGGAATACACCAACCGCTATGCACGCGCGATCGAGCGGGTCGGCGAGTCCTATCCGGAGTTCGACCGCATCTTTTCCACGATGGGCAACCCCACGGTGGCGCAGGGCAATATCTTCTTTCGCACGACGCCTTGGGAGGAACGCAAGCGCACCACACTGGAGATGGCGCGCGAGATGACGCCGCGCGTGTCCTCGCTTACAGGCGTAACGGCGTTCCCGATCACGCCGCCGTCGCTGGGGCAGGGCTTCACGCAGCGGCCGATCAACTTCGTCATCATCACATCCGACAGCTACCAGAACCTGGCGCAAACAGTGCGCCAGTTCCAGGATGAACTGGCCAAGAACCCGGGCTTCGTGCAGGTGGATACCGACCTGCGCCTGAACAAGCCCGAGATCCGGCTGGAGGTGGACCGCGAGCGCGCAGCGGATATGGGTGTAGGCGTCGACGCGATCGCCCGCTCGGTGGAAACCATGCTGGGCGGACGCCTGGTGACCCGTTACAAGCGCGAAGGCGAGCAGTACGACGTGATCGTGCAGACGGACGTGTCGGGCCGCGACACGCCTGACGACATCGAACGCATCTTCGTGCGCGGCCGCAATGACACCATCATCCCGCTCTCCGCACTGGTCAAACTGCGCGAAGTCGTGGTGCCACGCGAACTCAACCACTTCGGGCAGCGCCGTTCTGCCTCCATCACCTCCAACCTGTCGGCCGACTACTCGGTGGGCGAGGCCCTGGACTTCATGGACGCCACCGCCAAGAAGGTGCTCAAACCCGGCTACGCGACCGACCTGAACGGCTCCAGCCGCGAGTTCCGCAAATCGGCCGATTCGCTGACGCTGGTTTTCGTGCTCGCACTGTTTTTCATCTTTCTGGTGCTGGCAGCGCAGTTCGAGAGTTTTGTAGACCCGTTCGTGATCCTGTTGAGCGTTCCACTGTCCATGGCCGGCGCGTTGATGGCGCTCAAGTGGTCCGGCGGAACGCTCAATGTGTTCAGCCAGATCGGCCTGATCACGCTGGTCGGGCTCATCACCAAACACGGCATCCTGATCGTCGAGTTCGCCAACCAGCTGCGCGAGCAGGGGCTGGACACGGTGGCCGCCATCAAGAAGTCGGCGACGCAACGGCTGCGCCCGATCATGATGACCACCGGCGCCATGGTGCTGGGCGCGGTACCGCTGGCCCTGGCCACGGGCGCAGGCGCCGAAAGCCGGCGCCAGATCGGCTGGGTCATAGTGGGCGGCATGAGCCTGGGCACGCTGCTCACCATCTTCGTGGTGCCAACCATGTACACCCTGTTCGCGCGCCGCAATGCGCCCGGTGCGAAGAAGGAGGCCGGTTTGCCCGACCATATTCACGATGCTGGCGGCCATGGGGTTCCCGCCCACGCCGGCACAGCCCAAGGCGTGGCTGCGAGCTGAGCAACGGCCTCCCGCGTGCAGCAGCACGTGCGAGGGCCCTCCGATGGCGGTGGCAGGCTCCTACACCACGCCGTCGAACGCCATCACGTCGACAAAATCGCCGGCTTTCACGCTGCCCTGGTCGTGCGCCAGCACGATCAGGCCATTGGCCTGAACCATCGAGCTCAGCACGCCTGAGCCCTGGTTGCCCGTGGTGCTGACCTCCAGGCTTCCGTCCTGGGCGGTACGCACGACGCCACGCTGGTATTCGGTGCGCCCTGGCTTCTTCTTGATTGCCGCGGTGCAACGTGCACGCAGCAACGGCGGGGCGCCAGCCGTGCTGCCCATCATGCGCAATAGCGCCGGCCGCACAAATGCCAGAAAAGTCACCATCACGGCGACCGGATTGCCGGGCAATCCGAACAGGAAAGCCGAATTTCCCCCGCACGCGATCCTGCCGAAGGCCATGGGCCGGCCCGGGCGCATGGCGATTTTCCAGAACAGCACTTCTCCCAGCCGCCGCATCAGCTGCTTGACGAAGTCGGCCTCGCCGACAGACACGCCGCCGGTGGTGATGATGGCGTCGGCTTTTGCCGCGGCGGTGGCAAAGGCCGACTCCAGCTTCTGCGGATCATCGCGCACCACGCCCATGTCGATGATCTCCACGCCCATGCCCGAGAGCATGCCGTGCAGCGTGTAGCGGTTGGAGTCGTAGACCTGGCCCGGCGCGAGCGGCGTGCCGATCGAGGTGAGCTCGTCGCCGGTGGAGAAGAACGCGACGCGCAGCCGGCGCTTGACCATCACCTCGGCGATGCCGAGCGATGCGATCAATCCGATGTCGGCCGGGCGCACAGGATGGCCCGCCTTCTGGCCCGCGGGAATGGAGATCCGGTGCAGCTCGGCGCGGCAGACTTCCTGCACCACGACGGTATCCGCGCC
>JANNDB010001086.1:0-1671 GCA_031387285.1 Betaproteobacteria bacterium
CAGATGGGATTTGTGGCACGCATGACGCGCTCCAGCATGCTGGAGGTGCTGGGTCAGGATTTCGTGCGCACCGCCCGCGCCAAGGGACTGCCGGAGCCCTATGTGGTGCTGCGCCATGGCCTGGTCAACGCCATGGTGCCGATCGTCACCGTCATGGGCATCATGATCGGCGGCCTGCTGGGTGGTGCCGTGGTGATCGAGCAGGTTTTCTCGATCCCCGGCATGGGGCGGCTGATCATCGGAGCGGTGTTGTCGCGTGACTTCCCGGTGATCCAGGGCGGCCTGTTGTTCCTGGCGTTGATCTACCTGATGGTCAACATCGCCGTCGACCTGCTGTATGCGGTGATCGACCCGCGGGTGCGTCTGGGATGAGCGGGTCCGCCGCCAGCGCCGCATTGCCGCTTGCCGCACCGGTGGCGTCCGGTCGCCGGTCTTTTGTCCGGCGCCTGTTCGCCAACCGCTCGTTCACCATCGGCCTTTTTCTGGTCGGCCTGATCGCGTTGCTGGCCATCTTTGCCGGCCTCGTGGCGCCTTACGATCCGCTCAAGGGCAACTTCCGCGAACGCATGGTCGCGCCCAATCTGCAGCACTGGATGGGCACCGACCACTTCGGGCGCGACATCCTCTCGCGTGTGTTGCATGGCGCGCGCATCTCGCTGCAGATCGGCTTCATGGTTGCGCTGACAACCGGTGTGGCGGGCGTGTTGATCGGTGCCTCGGCAGGTTATTTCCGCCGCTCTGACGGTCCGATCATGCGCTTGATGGACGCCTTCATGGCCTTTCCGTCCATCATCCTGGCGATTGCCATCAGCGCCGTGCTGGGTGCCTCGGTGACCAATGTGATCATTGCATTGGCGATTGCAGCCACGCCGCACACGGCCCGGATTGTGCGTGCCTCGGTGATGGTGGTGCGCGAGATGGAGTATGTGGAAGCGGCGCGGGCGCTCGGCGCCGGCCACGTGCGTATCCTGCTGCGCCATGTCATGGCCAACTCGCTGGCGCCGCTGGTGGTGCGCATGACCTATGTGTTCGCGGTCGCCATCCTCAACGAGGCGGTGTTGTCCTATATCGGCGTCGGCCCGCCGCCGCCGACTCCAACCTTTGGCGCCATCATTGCCAATGGGCGTGACTTCATTGTTGCGGCGCCCTGGATCACTGTTGCGCCAGGTCTGGCCATCGTTGCCAGCGTGCTCGGATTGAACCTGCTGGGTGACGGTCTGCGCGATGTGCTGGACCCGCGCATGGTGGTGAACCGGTGAGTGCCGCAATGCGCAGCAGGAAGTTGTCCTGACATGGCGCAGCCGATGTCTCCCATGCTGGAAGTGCGCCAGCTCACCACCACCTTGGGCGCGCGTGGCCCCGAGATCCTGAGCGCGGTCGATCTGGCGCTTGCCAGTGGCGAAGTGCTGGGCGTGGTTGGCGAGTCCGGTTCCGGCAAGAGCATGCTGGCGTTGTCCATCATGGGCCTGTTGCCCGAGCCGATCACCGTGCGCGCCGGGCAGATCCTGTTGCAGGGGCAAGACCTGCGGTCGCTTGCGGCACCGGCCATGCGCCGGCTGCGTGGCAAGGACATCGCCATGATCTTTCAGGAGCCGATGACCTCGCTCAACCCGGTGATGCGGGTTGGCCAGCAGATCGGCGAGGTGCTGCGCTGGCATATGTCGCTGCAGG
>JANNDB010001090.1:0-3406 GCA_031387285.1 Betaproteobacteria bacterium
GTAGTCGGGCGCAGTTGACAACACCGCACCAACTGTCATCAACCGTGTACCCGTTCCTGGCTCGACCATTAGTGGGTCCTCGACAAATATGGACGTCACTTTCTCGGAACCGGTCAACGGAGTCGATGCGACGGATCTGATTCTCACTGGTAGCGCGACAATCGGTGCAGTGAAAGGAGTTCCGACAAATATAGGCAACAATACTTGGCGCTTTCCTGTCAGCGGGTTGGGCAACGGAACAATCAACATCCAACTTGCACTGGAAACAAACGACATAGAAGATACCGCCGGAAACGATGTAGCACCGTTGAACTGGAACTACAGCGTCAGTATTTCCACAATGAACCAGCCTCCGGTCTTAGCATTCATCGGCAATCAGACCTTTCGCAGCGGTGCGGTCAACGGAATCGTAACTCTCTCAGCCAACGACCCCAATGTCGGCGATACACTGACGTTTGATGCAACCGCTCAAAGCATCGAATACTACCTGGATCAGACCCTGGAACTGGGCTTTAGCGGTGGTAACGAGTATCTGAATTACCTAGGCCTCAATGAGAAGTGGCTATCCAGTGCGGGCGGCACCTGGCACTATATTACTCCCAATGGAAGACTATTTCGCTGGTTGGGTGGAACGATGCCCAGCGCCCACACGGCCGCCGCGAGGACGACCGCGCGGCCGTGCCGTGTGACCCGGCTGGTCCAGCCGCTGAAGAGCCCGATGGCCAGGGCCCCCACCGACATCGCCGACAGCAGCCAACCCACCGACGCGGTGCGCCCGTCGGCAGCCGCCATGGCCGGAAACAGGGCGATGGGGAAGGCGAAGGCCATCGCCACGATGTCGACGATGTAGGTTCCCATCAGCGCGGGCCGCGCCCAGGCAAAGCGCAGGCCCTCGGCCAGGTCGGCCAGCAGATGCGGACGCGCGGAAGCCGTTTCGACCGGCGTGATGCGTGCGCGCGGAATACGCACCAGGAAGAACAAGGCAACGATGAAGGTCGCGAAGTCGAATATGTAGGCGCCCACCGCGCCCCAGCGTGCCAACAGCAGCCCGGCCAGCGCCGGCCCGGCAACCATGCCCACAGTGCCACGCACCGAAGACAAGGCGGCGACGGCGGCAAACTCTTCGGGCCGCGCCAGCTTCTGGGTCAGTGCCTCCAGCGCCGGGCGGTGGAAACCGCTCGCGCCCTGCAGCACCGCGACCAGCGCGTAGATCGCCAGCACGCTTGGCGTGTCCGTCAGGGCATTGGCTAGCAGGCCCAGCAGGCACAGCGCCATCACGGCCTCTGACCCGATGAGCAGCCGCTTGCGGTCGACACGGTCTGCGACGGCGCCGCCGAGCAGGCCGCACACCAGCACGGGCACGAGCTGAACCAGCCCCAGCAGGCCCACCTGCCAGTTGGAGTGCGTCAGCTGGTAAAGCTGCCAGGGCACCGCCACGTAGCTGACCATGGTGCCGAGCCCGGAGATGAACTGGCTGGCGAAGAGCCTGCGGAACGCCGTGTTGTGCCGCAGGGGGCCGATGTCAATGAGCATGCGCCGGCGCCTCGCGATCAACGTCAGCGTATGAAAATGGGGCGCGCATCGAACGCAGCATAACAACGCCGGGCGGCAGCAGAGGTTCGGACCGCTTGACCTCAGACTTCCTGATGCGCTGCCCCGTTGCTGCGGGATACACTGAACTCGGCCCTGGTGTCGCCGAGTACCTCACTTGCTGATCCCGCCGCCTGCCATTCGTCACAACGTGGAGAGGGATCGAGTCATGCACGTCCAGCGCAGACCATTGATTGCCAGCGGGCTATTGTTTGCAGCCCATGGCACCTTGCTTGCACAGACGCCCGACAAGGTCTGGCGCATCGGTGTGCTGTCGACATTGCCCGGTCCCGACGGGACTTTTCGTGCTTTCGTTGAGGGGCTCCGCGCTCTGGGATATGTCGAAGGTCGCAACATTTCCTTCGAGTACCGCTGGGCGGCCGGGAAGATCGATCGCCTGCCTGACCTTGCAAGAGAGCTTGCACTGCTCAAGGTCGACGTTATCCTGGCGAGCACGGGGCCCGCCGCGATTGCGGCCAAACGTGCAACCAGTTCGGTTCCTGTCGTGATGGTGACTGTCCCCGACCCCGTAGCCATGGGCCTGGTCGCCAGCCTCGGCCGGCCCGGCGGCAACGTGACGGGCACGACCAACATGTCGACGGATCTCGCCGGCAAGAGCCTGCAATTGCTGCGCGAATGGTTTCCCAAGTCCACCCGGATCGCCGTGCTGGTCTGGAAGGGCGCCCCGGCCACGCCGCTGTATCTCGAGCTGCTGCAGGCGGCCGCGCAAGCGACCGGCGTCACGCTCGTGGTGCAGCAAGAGAACCAGCCAGAGGCGCTGGCAGCGGCTTTCGCAGGAATGCAGAACGAACGGGCCCAGGCGCTGTTGGTGCAGGTCAGCCCATTCACGTTCGAGCACCGCAAGCAGATCGTGGAGCTCGCCGCCCAGCACCGGCTTCCCGCCGTTTTCGCCGCCCGCGAATTCGTCGAAGCCGGCGGACTGATGTCGTATGGTCCGAGCCAACTCGAATTGCTGCGCCGTGCCGCGTATTTCGTGGACCGCATTTTCAAGGGCGACAAACCAGCCGATCTGCCGGTGGAGCAGCCGACCCGATTCGAGATTGCGCTCAATGTCAAGACCGCCAAGGCCCTGGGCATCACGATTCCGCAGTCGCTGTTGTTGCGCGCGGACGAGGTGATTCAGTGAGTGGTCCGGACATGCTCAGGCAGATTCAGGCGATGGCGGGAGAAGCATAGACATGCACGAAATCATCTGCCCCCACTGCCACAAGGCCTTCAAGATCGACGAGGCCGGTTACGCGGACACGGTATCGGCCGTACCCCACATCGGAGTACCGATCCGTTAGTGGCGGGTGTCGATGTTGCCGCGTCTGGGCGAGTTGCATGAGTTGGTGGCGATCAACGCCAGGCGCTGATGCGCACTGTCATGGCGCGCAGGGTTGCGCTGGCCCATTGAGACCTCAAACCCCCGCGACCGATTTCCTTTGGCCGGCCAACGCGCTGATCCTCCAGTCCGCTAAAATGTAATTACCGTACCCACAGGAACAAGGGATGCCTATCACCCAAACCGCACAGGCACTCAAGCTCATTGCAATTGGCAATTCCCGCGGTGTGCGGCTGCCACAGGCATTGCTGCGCCGCTACGGCATGACCGATCAGATCACCGTGGAGCAACGCCCTGAGGGCCTGTTGCTGCGCGGCACGGCGTCGCCGAAGTTGTCGCTCAAGCAGACCTTTGCCGAGATGGCGCGCGAGCAGGCCGCCGGCAAGGAGGATTGGAGCGACTTCGACAACACCGCAGGCGACGGATTGGACCGCGTGAAATGGTGAGCACACGCATCTCGCGGTATGGGCT
>JANNDB010001092.1:0-3415 GCA_031387285.1 Betaproteobacteria bacterium
CTCGTCGTTGCCGCCGCCCAGGCCCGCGCCGCGTTGGCGACCGACCGCGTCGATTTCATCGATGAAGATGATGCAAGGGGCGTTCTTCTTGGCGTTCTCGAACATGTCGCGCACGCGGGACGCACCCACGCCGACGAACATTTCCACAAAGTCAGAACCCGAGATGGAGAAGAAAGGCACCTTGGCCTCGCCGGCGATGCCCTTGGCCAGCAAGGTCTTGCCGGTGCCGGGAGGGCCGACCAGCAGCAAGCCGCGAGGGATGCGTCCGCCGAGCTTCTGGAATTTCTGCGGATCCTTCAGGAAGTCGACGACTTCCTTGACCTCTTCCTTGGCCTCGTCACAGCCGGCCACATCGGCAAAGGTCACCTGGTTGGTGTTCTCATCGAGCATGCGCGCCTTGCTCTTGCCGAAGCTGAAGGCGCCGCCCTTGCCGCCGCCCTGCATCTGGCGCATGAAGTAGACCCAGACGCCGATCAACAGCAGCATCGGGCCCCAGCTCACCAGCAGCGTCATCAGCAAAGAGCCTTCTTCCCGAGGCTTGACGTCGAACTTGACGCCGTTGGCGATCAAGTCGCCGACCAGGCCACGGTCCAGGTAGGTTGCCATGGTGCGGATCTTGCGGTCATCGTTGGTCATGGCGATTATCTCGGTACCGCCTTGCCCCTCCTGAATGACGGCGCTCTTGATGCGCTTGCCACGCACTTCTTCCAGGAAATCGGAGTAGCCAAGGTACCCGGCGTTGGTAGCGCCACGCCCGTCAAACTGTTTGAAGACGGTGAATAGCACCAGCGCGATGACCAGCCAGACGGCGACTTTAGAAAACCACTGATTATTCAAGCGAAGCTCCAATCCCCGAAAAAGGGGTGGTTGTAGTTGCCAGCGATTTTAGGCTTTTCAAGGCAGCCAGAGCCGCTTTTCCTGCATTTCGCCCGCAAGCCAGCAAGGCTTTGCCGGACTGTCGGCAATTCCGCACACCCCAAGCGCTTCAGGCGGGCGTCGACTTGAGACCAATACCGACCAGAAAAGTCTCGGAAGACTTGTCACGCGAGGCCTTGGGCTTGATCGGCTTGACGACCTTGAACGTTTGTTTGAATAGCTTGACCAACTGGCTATATCCGCTGCCATGGAAGACCTTGACCACGAGCGCCCCATCCGCCTTCATGTGCTGCTGGCTGAACTCCACCGCCAACTCCACCAGATGCGCGATACGCGCGGCGTCCGCTGACTCCACTCCTGACAGGTTGGGCGCCATGTCGGAGACCACGACGTCCGCCAGCCGGCCATCCATGAGTTGCGCCAGTTGCGCCAACAGCGCCGGCTCGCGGAAGTCCCCTTGCAGAAAAATGGCCCCCTCCACTGGCGCCATCGGCAGGATGTCGAGGGCAATGATGGTTCCGTTGAGCGCCCCGACTGCCGCCCCGCCCCCAACCGCTGTCCTGGGCGAAAAGCGGTTGCGCACATATTGGCTCCAGGCGCCAGGCGCCGACCCCAGATCCACCACCAGATGGCCCGGGTGAATCAGATGCAGGGTCTCGTCGATTTCCTTGAGTTTGTAGGCGGCACGCGCCCGGTAACCGTCCTTCTGCGCCATCTTGACGTAGGGATCGTTCATGTGATCGTTCAACCACGCCCGGTTGACTTTCGAGCTCTTCGTCTTCGTTTTCATCCAAGCGTCCCGATCTACCAATCCGCCCGGCTGCACGGCCGGAACCAAGCCCGATAATAGGCGCATGCCCCAGATTCAACTTACACCGGCCCAACGCAAGGAGCATCGCTCCCAGGCCCATCACCTCGACCCAGTCGTGATGATCGGCTCCGACGGACTGACAGCCGCCGTGCGCAAGGAGGTCGAGGCCGCACTCGACGCCCATGGCCTGATAAAAGTCCGGGTTTTCTCCGATGACCGGCTGGCACGGGAGGCACTGTTTCAAACACTTACAGGCGAAGTCAGCGCCGCCCCCATTCAGCACATCGGCAAACTGCTGGTGTTGTGGCGCCCCAAGCCGGAGAAAGAGCGCGCCGCCGATGAAGACCGCATGCCCGCGCCGCGCGACGTCAAGGTCCTGAAATACAGCAAGCGTGGTGGACAACGGCCCGAAGTGCGCACCTTGCGGGTCCTGGGCAACCAGCGCCTCACTCCGGGTGGCCAGATCAAACGCGCCAAGCCGCGCAAGGCCAGCATCAAGAAACGCAGCCAGGGCTGAACGCCCGTTTCGGCCTACCGGTAGCTGATCTCGACAATCTCGAAGTGCCGGGTGCCGCCAGGAGCGACGACCTCCACTGAATCGCCCTCTTCCTTGCCGATCAGTGCCCGCGCAATCGGGCTGCTGATGTTGACCAGGCCCCGTTTCAAGTCGGCTTCATCCTCACCGACGATCTGGTACTGCACCTTCTCGCCGGAGGCTTCATCTTCAAGGGCCACGGTCGCACCGAACACCACGCGACCACCGGCGTCCACCGCGGTTGGGTCGATGATCTGCGCCATCGACAGCTTGCTCTCGATCTCCTGGATGCGTCCCTCGATGAAACCCTGACGATCCTTCGCGGCTTCGTATTCGGCGTTTTCGCTCAAGTCGCCCTGGGCGCGGGCCTCGGCGATCGCATTGATGACCGACGGACGTTCCACTGTCTTCAAGCGGTGCAACTCGGTCTTGAGTTTCTCTGCCCCGCGCTGGGTAATAGGTATGGTTGCCATCAAAAAATTCGTCCCGGAAATAGGTGTTATCGAAGCCTAGGCAGGCAAGGCCGCGTGCAGCTGCTGCAGGGAAATCACATCCAGCGTATCGATGTACTTCATGCCCTCCACCGCGGCTTCCGCACCGGCAATGGTGGTAAACGTCGTTACACGTGCGAGCAGCGCCGATGTGCGGATCTGGCGCGAATCGGTTATCGCGTTGCGGCGTTCCTCCACGGTGTTCACGACCAGCGCGATCTCGTTGTTCTTGATCATGTCCACGATGTGCGGACGGCCCTCGGTGACCTTGTTCACCATCAGGCAGCCAACGCCGGCCTGGTTGATGGCAGCGGCCGTGCCCTTGGTAGCGATGAGTTCAAAGCCCATTGCCACCAGGGCCTTGGCGACTCCGACCGCGCGCGGTTTGTCGTTTTGTTTTACCGATATGAAGACACGTCCGGCGCGCGGCAGCCGGGTACCGGCACCGAGCTGCGACTTCACGAAGGCCTCGCCAAAGGTCTTGCCGGCACCCATGACCTCTCCGGTCGATTTCATCTCCGGGCCCAGGATCGTATCCACACCTGGAAATTTCACGAAAGGAAAAACGGCCTCCTTCACGTTGAAGTACGACGGCACCACTTCATCGAAGATGCCCTGCGCATCCAGACTCTGACCCACCATGCATCGCGCCGCCACCTTGGCAAGCTGGACGCCGGTCGCCTTGCTGACGAACGGCACGGT
>JANNDB010001113.1:0-6469 GCA_031387285.1 Betaproteobacteria bacterium
CTTCAACGACTGTCCGAAGTGGCGCTGCACGAGGGGCGGCGCGAAGAAGCCCGTGCCCTTATCGACGAAGCCCTGGACGTGGCGCGCCAGACCGACATCGGCTTTCACCTGCTCGACCGCATCTACGGCACGCGCATCAACATGCATGCCGACGACCCGGCCGCCGCCTTGTACGTGATGGAAGACGCCAGCGTCTCGGTGCGCGGGCCGCTGGAAACCTGCCCAGGTTGCCGTATCACCTTTGCGGTGCCCGCCGCGATTGCCGCCGCCCGTGCTGGCGAACTCGATCTGGCCGAACAGCACGAAGAGCAGTGCGCCTACCTGGCCAATGTGGTGATGCGCCTGCCCGCGTGGTATGCCGCACACGAGGAGGTGCGCGGGCACATCGCGGCTGCGCGCGGCACCAGTGCCGGCGCGATGGCGCGCTTTGCGGCGGCCGCGGCACGCTTTCGCGCGGCGGGGCACCCGATCGACGCGAGCCGGTGTGACAGCCTGGCCCAGCGTGCATCGTAGACAGTTCCGTGCTGAAGCGGGAATTGGCCATGCGCAACTCCGCCCGCTTCCGGCTACCGCCACGCACCCTTGAGGCTCGCCAAATCAACCCTCCTCAACCACAGCATCGACACCAGCACCAGCAGCGAGACCACGAAGACGCTCACGAACGTCGCGTCCAGCGACTTCGCCAGGGCCTGGTAGACCACATCGTTCGTGGCGATGGTGGCCGACCCGGCGCTCAGCAGATCGCGAAGCCTGTCGATTCGCATGTCGACGCCGGGGTGATGGGTGAAGACGAAGGTCTGCACCGCGCCGAAGGTGGCAGCGCCGAGTGTGCTGCCCAGGTTTCTGGCGAACACGAAGGATGCCGTGACGCTGCCGCGTTCTGACGGGCGTACGCTCTCCTGGATCAGGATCATTGCGCACACGCTGGCGAGGCCGAAGCCCAGACCCATCACGAAGGAGCCGACTGCGGGCAGCACGGCCGAGCCTTGTGGCGTGAGGAACAGGAAACATGCGCCGCCCAGCGGCACTGCCGCGCTGCCAATCAGCAGGTAGCGGCGCAGGCCGACCTGGGCGAAGGTCCGCGCGGACAGTGTTGCGCCCAATGGCCAGCCGAGCATCATCGTGGTGAGGGCGAGCCCTGAAGTGACCGGGCTCCTGTGGGCCACCGCCTGGAGATACATCGGCAGGAAGGTGGTAAGCCCCATCATCGCCATGCCACTGAACAGTGTGGAGAGATTGCACACCGCGATCGGCCGGAGTGTCCAAAGCCTCAGCGAGACCATCGGGTCGGCCGCCCGGCGTTCGACCATCACGAATACGGTGGCGCTGACCACCAGCACAGCCAGTTCCATCGCCGTAAGCCAGGCGTCGCGGCTGCTGAGGTGGGTCAGCAGGAGCATCAAGGCGGCCGCCGTGACGATGAACAGCGCCGCGCCGCCGTAGTCAATGGCGACTCTGGCGCTGCCCTTCTTCTCCTCGTGGTAGTAGCGGATGAATCCCAGCGCGGATGCCAGGCCGATTGGCACGTTCATCCAGAACAGCCAGTTCCATGAGAACTCGCGGATGATGAGGCTGCCCAGCACCGGGCCCAAAATGCCGCAGGTGGCCCACACGCTGGCCAGGTAGCCCTGCACCTTGCCGCGTTCGACCGGTGGGTACAAGTCGCCGATGATGGTCATCGCCACCGGCACGATCGCCCCCGCGCCAAAGCCCTGCGCCACGCGAAAGACGATCATCCAGGACATCGACGTGGAAAATCCGGCCAGCACCGAGGCGACCACGAAGATGGCAAGTCCGCCGAGCATCACGGGTTTGCGTCCGCGCACGTCGGCGAGCTTGCCAAACACCACCGTGGTGGCGGTCTGGGCCAGCAGGTAAGACGAAAAAACCCAGCTGTAGAGACCCAGGCCACCCAGATCCGCCACGATGTTGGGCATGGCCGTGGCCACAATCGTGGCCTCCAACGCCACCATGGCGGTCGATGCCATGATGGATGCGACGACCAGTGCACGACGGGTGGTCAGTTGTGGACTCGGCGCGCGCTCCATTGCGCAGAGCATACAGAGGATGGGGCGATCGCCATTCATACTAAAATTAGGCAAGTTATATGGTCGTTGTAATTTACCTAATATCCATATAAACTACCCCCCGATGAACCCCGTCACCAATCCCTATTCCCCCGGCGCCGGCACGCCGCCGCCCGAGCTGGCGGGCCGTGGCGCCTTGCTCGAGAGCGTGCGTATTGCCGCCGCGCGTATCCGGGCCGGTCGACCGGCCAAGAGCCTGCTGCTGATCGGCTTGCGTGGGGTCGGCAAGACCGTGCTGCTCGACCGTATGCGCAACGACGCCGAAGCGGCCGGCCAGCACACCCTGCGTATGGAAGCACCGGAAGGGCGTTCCCTGCCGGCCATCCTCGCGCCGCAACTGCGGCAAGCCTTGTTGCGGCTGTCGCGGGTGGAGCAGGCGCGCGATCTGGGCAAGCGCGCCTTGCGCGCACTGTCGGGCTTTGCCAAGGCGCTCAAAGTCAAATACAGCGATATCGAGGTCGGCATCGACTTCGAGCCCGAGCCCGGCCTGGCCGACAACGGCGACCTGGAGCATGACCTGCAGGCCTTGCTGGAGGCCGCAGGCGAGGCGGCCCGCAGCGCCGGCACGGCCCTGATTCTTTTCATCGACGAGTTGCAATACGTCGAGGAAGATCAGATGGCCGCACTCATCACCGCGCTGCACCGGGTCGCGCAGCGCCAGTTGCCGGTGATGCTGGTGGGCGCGGGCCTGCCGCAACTACCCGGCCGCATGGGGCGCGCCAAGTCCTACGCCGAGCGGCTGTTCGACTTTCCGCTGATCAACCCGCTTGAGCCTGCAGCCGCGCGCGACGCCATCGCGTTGCCCGCCGCGCAGCAGGACGTGGCTTTCGAGCCCGCGGCGCTGGAGCACATCGTGCGCGAGACCCAGGGTTATCCGTACTTCCTGCAGGAGTGGGGCAAACATGCCTGGGATGTGGCGACGCGCTCCCCCATCACCCTGCAGGACGTGAAGCGCGCGTCCCTGGAAGCCACGGCCGCGCTCGACGAGAGCTTCTTCCGCGTACGCTTTGACCGGCTGACGCCGACCGAAAAGCGTTATCTGCGTGCCATGGCCGAGCTCGGCGCCGGGCCGCACCGCTCCGGCGACATCTCCGACATGCTCGATCGCAAGGTCACGGCCTTGGGCCCGACGCGCAACCAGCTCATCTCCAAGGGCATGATCTGGAGCCCGAACCACGGGGACACGGCTTTCACCGTGCCCATGTTCGACCAGTTCATGCGGCGCATCATGCCGGGGGACGACTGGCGCACGGCGTGAGCCAACCGCGTCCGTTTCATGCCTTGGGCGACGCGGAATCTGCAAATATCGCGGGATGGTCGCGTGGCAGGGCACGCATGTACTGCACCGGCGCGGACACCGTGGCACCGAGCTCGGCCGCGGCGCGCCAAGGCCAGCGTGGGTCATGCAGGAAGCCGCGCGCGAGCGCCACAAGATCGGCCTTGTCCTGCGCGATGATTTCTTCCGCCTGTCTGGGCTCGGTGATCAGTCCGACGCCCATGACGGGTATGCGGACGGCCCGCTTCACCTGCGTGGCGAACGGGATCTGGTAGCCGGGCCCCGGCTTTACCGCCTGCTGGTGCGACACGCCGCCCGAAGAAATATCCAGGAACACGGCACCCAGCGCCTCCAGTTCCAGCCCCATCTGCACTGTCTGTGCGATGTCCCAGCCCCCTTGCGGCACCCAGTCGGTGGCCGATAGCCGTGCACCGACGGCCATGTCGCCGCCAACTGCCAGTACCACCGCGCGAAACACCTCCAGCGGCAAGCGCATGCGGTTCTCGAGCGAACCGCCGTAGGCGTCATCGCGCCGGTTCGAGATGGGGGAGAGAAACTGGTGCAGCAGGTAGCCATGTGCCATGTGCAGTTCCAGCACCTGGAAACCGAGGTCGCGCGCGCGGTGTGCGGCGCGCACGAATGCGGCGACCACGTCACGAAGGTCGTCCGGCTGCATGGCTTGCGGCAGCTCGTACCCGGGAAGCTGCGCAATGGCGGACGGTGCCGGGCACGGCCACCCGCCATCCTGCAGGGCGATCTGGGCACCACCATGCCAGGGTTCGCGCGACGACCCCTTGCGACCGGCGTGGGCCAGCTGAATACCCAGGGGAATCTTGCTCGCCGCGCGCAGAGCCTTCACCACGCGCTCCAGGGAGCGCTGGTTCTCGTCACTGTAGAGACCCAGGCAGCCCGGCGTGATGCGGCCCTGCGCATTGACCGCCGTGGCTTCCACGAACAACAGGCCCGCACCGGAGACGGCCAGCGCGCCCAAGTGCATCAGATGCCAGTCGTTGGCGCTGCCGTCCACTGCGCTGTACTGGCACATGGGCGAAACCACGATGCGGTTGGGTAGCGTCACCTGGCCTACGGTGAGCGGGGTGAAGAGAGTCGGGAGCGTATTCTTGGGTTTAGTCATCGCAGAGGAGCCGTTTCAGGCGCCGTCCCAGCCAGTAACCTGACAGGCTAGTTCACGCCCTTGTTGTAGCCACGCCAGTAGGGCTCGCGCAGCTTGAACTTCTGCAGCTTGCCGGTGGCGGTGCGTGCCAGCGTCTCGCGGATTTCCACCCGCTTGGGACACTTGTAGCCCGCAAGCTTGGTCTTGGTATAGGCGATGACTTCTTCTTCGGTCAGTAGGGCGCCCGGCGCCGGCACAACCAGCGCCAGGATGAGTTCGCCCCATTTCGCGTCGGGCACGCCGATCACCGCGACCTCGTTGATCTGGGGGTGGCTGAAGATGGCATCTTCGACCTCGATCGACGACACGTTTTCGCCACCCGTGATGATCACGTCCTTCTTGCGGTCGGAGATGGTCAGGCACCGGTTGCCATCGATGGTGCCGCCGTCCCCGGTGTGAAACCAGGTGCGCCCGTCCTCGCCCGCACGGATGGCCTTGCCAGTCTCCTCCGCCTGCTCCCAATATCCGGCCATCACCACGTTGCCGCGTGCCATCACCTCCTGGTCACTGGAGGTGGTGATCTCTATGCCCAAAGCCGGCACACCGGCGCGCGAGAGTTGCTGCGCGCGTTCGGTGCTTGACAGTGCGTCGTGCTCGGCCTGGCGGCGATTGATCGTCAGCAGCGGCGCGGTTTCGGTCAGGCCGTAAATCTGCATGAATTCCCAGCCCAGCTCGGTCTCTATGCGTTCGATCGTTCGCGTTGGTGGTGGTGCGCCGGCCACCACCACGCGCAGGCGTCCGTGCCCGGGGATCGGCCCCTGCCAGGACTGGGCCGCCTCCAGCACCATGCTGAGCACGGCCGGGGCCCCGGCCATCAGCGTGACGCCGTGCGCCTGGATGCGGCGCAGGATCTCTGCACCGTCCACCTTGCGCAGCATCACATGCCGGCCGCCCATGGCGGTGACGGCATAGGTCAGGCCCCAGCCGTTGCAATGAAATTGCGGCAGCGTATGCAGGTAGACGTCACGGTCGCTCACGCCCAGGTGCCAGCCTAGCGTGGCCGCATTGATCCACAGGTTGCGGTGGGTCAGTTGCACACCCTTGGGCCGCGCCGTGGTGCCGCTGGTGTAGTTGATGGTGGCGGTGGCGTCTTCGTCGGCCTCCCACGCTGCGGGTTCGCGGTCGTAGCGCAGCAGCTCGGCATCTGCGGCGGCCCCTATGACCAGCTTGCGCTCGCAGCGCACAGCGGCCAGGGCATCCTCGAGCTCCGGATCGACCAGCAGCAGGCGTGCGCCGCTGTGCTTGACGATGTATTGAATCTCCTCGGCTACCAGGCGGAAGTTGCATGGAACCAGGATACGCCCCGAGCCGCTGACACCAAAAAAGGCGGTGAACAGGCGGGCGCTGTTGTGGCTCACGATGGCCACGCGCTCGCCTTGCCCGATGCCGAGCGTGTCCAGCCCGGCTGCCATGGCTTTGGCGCGCAGCTGCATGTCCTTGTAGCTGACGCTGCCCCAGCTGGGCGCGGGTTGCGTGGGTTCGTCGACAAAGGCAATGCGTTCGGGGTAGACCTGGCTTGCGCGGCGCAGGTGATCATTGATCGTCAGTGCAACTTTCATGTCAGTCCCTCGTTTGATTTCCCGAAGCATAAACGCGGTCGGCCTGATCGCGCGACGCGCCAGCGTCCGATTGTCGCGACCAGGCCGCCTCGTGTGGTGAGCAGCACCTGCACGCGTCCCTGTTCGCCGGCATGACTGCTCCTGCAAGTTATGCCACACTGCCGGAAAATGAACCGAGTTGTCCCCGGCCGTATTGCCGGCGTGTTGCTGTTGGAGTCACGCTTCCTTGAAGACGCCCGCGGCGCCTTCTTCGAGAGTTTCAACCAGCGCGAATTCCAGAAGCTGTCCGGGCAGGACGTATCGTTCGTGCAGGACAACCACTCGCATTCCAGGCGCCATGTATTGCGCGGCTTGCACTACCAGGTGCGACGGC
>JANNDB010000010.1:0-1715 GCA_031387285.1 Betaproteobacteria bacterium
GGCAGCGCCGTCACTGCGCAACATTGCGCGGCTGCAGGTGGCATGGATGAACGGCGTGCAGTATTACCTGTCGCGCGACGTGCCCATGAGTTTCGGGCACAGCATCTTCATCGACGGAAATTGGGCCTTGACGGCGATTTCGCAACCGCAGTTCTGGCGTGACGGCAACTTCCCCATCGAGCGATTTGGCGACGGCCGCTTCAAGGGACTCTTGTCGGTGGACATATCAGACTGGACCGACGCCGGACAGTTCAGCACCACCAAGCCGGCCTCCCACTGCACGCGCGAAGAGGTGATTGACGAGGTGTGGCAACAGCTGGAGGCGCATCTGCTGGACGCCGAGGGGCACCATTTCACCAAGGAAGACCGGTTGCTGGCGCATCTGGACAGCGATATCGAATGCCCAACGCCGGCAACGACGGACGAGCGGCGCAAGGCGCTGGCTGAAAGCCGTGGTGTGCAGCCGGCCGGACACTTTGACGGTGACGGCGACGAGGATATCGACACCGAGCCGCTGCTCATCAACACCACCTCTTCCTGGGCTGACCGGCCGCAGGCAGCCACCGAGATTGGCAACCTGTTCCTGGCCTCGGACTATGTGCAGACCCACACCGACCTGGCAACCATGGAAGGCGCCAACGAGGCCGGCCGCCGCGCCGTGAATGCGATCCTGCAGGCAGATGGATCCAGCGCCACGCCGTGCAAGGTCTGGCCCTTGCAAGAGCCATGGCTGCTGGCACCGCTGCGCGCGATTGACTGGCTGATCTACCAGTTTCAGAGGAAATAACCGGCAGCGTTCAAGCCGCGCGCTCTGCCGCGCGGATGACCAGTTGCAGATGCCCTGCGAGCAGGGTCAGCGCCGCATCCCTCACTTGGCGGCGAGTCCGGCGATCGCCTTCGTCTCCAGGTATTCCTCGAAGCCGAAACGGCCCCATTCGCGGCCGTTGCCCGATTGCTTGTAGCCGCCGAACGGTGCGGTGCGCTCGTTGGGCACACCGTTGAGGTTGACGTTGCCGGCGCGAATCCGGCGCGCCACCTTGCCGGCATGCTCCACCGAGCCGCCCGACACATAACCGGCCAGCCCGTAGGGCGTGTCGTTGGCGATGCGCACGGCCTCGTCCTCGTCCTGGTAGCCCAGGATGGTCAATACCGGACCGAACACCTCTTCACGCGCGATCACCATATCGTTGTTGCAGTTGGCAAAGATGGTGGGGCGCACGTAGTAGCCCTTTTCGGTGCCCTCCGGCCGTCCCGGGCCGCCGGCCACCAGCGTGGCGCCTTCGGCGATGCCCTTGTTGATCAGCACCTGGATCTTGTCCCATTGCGTTGCGTTGACCACCGGGCCGATGGTGGTGTCGGCGGCGCGCGGATCGCCCGCGCGGGTCTTGTCGGCGACCGCCTTGGCGATTGCAATGACCTCGTCCATGCGCGCCTGCGGCACCAGCATGCGCGTGGGCGCATTGCAGGACTGGCCGGAGTTCATGAACACGCTGCCCACGCCGGCCGCGACCGCCTTCGGGAAGTCGGCGTCGTCCAGGATGACGTTGGGCGATTTGCCGCCCAGCTCCTGGCTCACGCGCTTGACCGTGGTGGCGGCTCTCTGCGCCACGTCGATGCCGGCACGGGTCGACCCGGTGAAGGAGATCATGTCGAGGCCCGGGTGCGCACTCATGGCCGCACCCACGTCCGGCCCGAGTCCGTTGACCAGGTTGAAC
>JANNDB010000022.1:0-2626 GCA_031387285.1 Betaproteobacteria bacterium
GCGGACATGCTGGCCAGCAGCTCGCGCTGCGGCATCGCCAGCAGCTGCCACTGCGCCAGCGAGATACGCACATGCGCCTGGTCCATCTTCGTACGCATGGCCAGAGGTATCCATTCCAGCGTCAGTTCCTCGATGGCGGGCGCAGCGAGGGAGGGTTTTTGCATCACATCAAGCCGCTTGCGTGGGGGGAGGCGCCGTTTCGAAGCGCGGTAGCGCGTAGGGCGTTGGCTCCGGAGCGGGGCCTTGGTACCGTTCGATCTGCACCAGGCAGGTCTGTGCACTGCAGCCCTGCGAAAGGCTGGAGGAGCCGATGTCCTGTGTGAGCACGTTCGGGTTGCCGTGTTTCTCGATGTTGCCCGGGCCACTGGCGCGCCAGCTGCTCGGGTCGAACCAGGCGCCGGTGGAGAGCTTCACGACGCCGGGGCGCAGATCGTCAGTCAGGCGCAACGAAGCCAGGCAGCTGCCACGCCGGTTGAACACGCGCACCAGGTCACCGTCAGCCAGGCTGCGGGCCGCGGCGTCGGCGCGGCCGACCAGGATGGGCTCGCGCCCATGCACCTTGTTGTCCGTGCTGCAGGCTGCGTGATCGAGCTGGCTGTGCAGCTTGGTAAAGGGCTGGTCGGTCAGCAGGTGCAGCGGGAACTGCGCGGCCAGCGGACTGCCCAGCCATTCCGCCGGCTCAAGCCATTGCGCGTGGCCGGGGCAGTCGGCATAGCCAAACCCGGCGATGCGTTCGCTGTAGATCTCGATGCGGCCAGTGGGCGTGCCCAGGGGGTCGGCCACGGGATCGGCGCGGAATGCATCAAACATCACCACGCTACCTTGTGGCGTGGCCAGGTCGATCAGATCACCACGCCAGAACGCCTCAAAATCAGGCAGCTCGCGGCCGGCACGACGCGCGCGCGGGCGCGCTTCGTCGTACAGCTTCTGCAGCCACTGGAATGCGTCGCGGCCCTCGGTGAAGGCGTCACGGGCGCCAAGCCGGGTGGCCAGATCGGTGAATATGGCGTAGTCGTCGCGCGCTTCACCAACGGGCGCCATGGCCGGTTTCATGGCCACCATGTAGCGTTCGCGCGTGGCGTAAGCGATGTCGCTGCGCTCCAGCGACATAGTGGCCGGCAAAACGATGTCAGCGAGCTTCGCCGTCGGTGTCCAGAACTGCTCGTGCACGACGATGGTCTCGGGCTTGGACTGCCATGCCGCCAGCAGGCGATTGAGGTCCTGGTGGTGGTGAAAGGGATTGCCACCCGCCCAGTAGATGAGGCGGATGTCGGGGTATTGGCAGGTGCTGCCGTTGTACTGGAAAGATTCTCCAGGCCGCTCCAGCATGTCGGTGATGCGCGCCACCGGTATGAAGGCGCGAACGGCATTCTCGCCCTGCGGCAGCGTGGGGCCGCTGAACTTGGAATTGACGTTGCCGGTGACGTTGGTCGTGCCATAACCCACGCCAAAACCGCCGCCGGGAAGCCCTATCTGTCCGAGCATGCAGGCCAGCGTCACCAGGCTCCAGAACGGCTGCTCGCCGTGTTGCGAACGCTGAAGCGACCACGCCATGTTGAGCATGCTGCGGGTAGCGGCGGCCTCGCGCGCGAGCGTGGTGATGCGCGCCGCCGGCACGCCGGTGATGGCCGAGGCCCAGCCAGCGTCTTTCGCCTGGCCGTCGCTGGCACCGGTCAGGTAGGGAAGGAAGCGGTCAAAACCCGCGCAATGGCTGGCCAGGAAATCGGGCGCGTGCAGTTTTTCGCTGTACAGCGTGTGGGCCATGGCCAGCAGCAAAGCCGTGTCGGTGTTGGGCCGGATCGGGATCCATTCAACCTCACCGCCGGTGTCAATATCGTTGCGCACCGGGCTGACGTTGACAAAACGCACGCCGGCCTGGGCCATCCGCTTGAGCGCGCCGGGCAACAGGTGCTCGCCGGCGCCGCCCGAGCTGACCTGGGCGTTCTTGGCAGGCGCTCCGCCAAAGCTGATGAACAGCCGGGTGTGCGCCTCCAGCACATCCCAGCTGTGGTGCGAGGTGAACAGCTCGTCCATGGGCGCCACGATATGCGGCATCAGGACACGCGCGGCGCCCAGGCTGTAGGAGTCGGTGTGGCGCACATATCCGCCGACGCAATTCAGGAAGCGGTGTACCTGGCTTTGGGCGTGGTGGAAACGCCCGGCGCTGGCCCAGCCATACGATCCGCCAAAAATCGCGCTGTTGCCGTAGGCGGTGCGTACACGCTCGATATCTCCCGCCACGAGCGTGATCGCTTCTTCCCAGGAGACTTCGACGAAAGCCTCCTGGCCACGCAGGTCACGCCGGGTGTCGGTGCCCCGGCCGCGGGCAGCCTGCAGCCAGCTGTACCGCACCGAAGGCCGGCGTACGCGCAATGGTCCCTGGGCCGCATCTACCATGGACAGGCCAATCGGCGAGGGGGCCGGGTCCGGTGCAAAGGCGGCCAGGTCCATCGCGCCATTGGCCCCGCGCTGTACCTCGTAGATGCCCCAGTGTGTGGCGGTATAGCTCAGCGGCCGCTTGCCCATGGCGGGCTTTTCCGAGGCAGGCGCAAGCGATTGCCCATCCATCATCATCGTGTCTCCTGTTGGTCGCCTTCTCACATCATATGTTTTTGGCTTGCATGCA
>JANNDB010000037.1:0-2541 GCA_031387285.1 Betaproteobacteria bacterium
TGCGCGGTTTGCGCTTGCTGGGTGCCCAGCATGTGCACTACATCGTGCCCGACCGGGTGCGCGATGGTTATGGCCTGACGGCGCCCATCGCCGAACGCGTCCACGCCAGCGGCGCCGACGTGCTGATCACGGTGGACAACGGCATCGCCAGCGTGGAGGGCGTGGCGCGCGCCCGCGCGCTGGGCATGCAGGTGCTGGTGACGGACCACCATCTTCCGGCGGCTGAATTGCCAGATGCCGACGTGATCGTGAACCCGAACCAGCCCGGCTGCCCCTTCCCCAGCAAGGCCATTGCAGGCGTAGGGGTCATGTTTTACGTTTTGCTGGCGCTGCGCGCTGAACTGCGGCAGCGTGGCGCATTCGGTGCTGCGGACCAGCCCAAGCTGGACGCGCTGCTGCCGCTGGTGGCTTTGGGCACGGTGGCTGACGTGGTGCGGCTCGACGCCAACAACCGGCGCCTCGTCGCCCAGGGCCTCAAGCGCATCCGGGCGGGCGCCATGCCAGCGGGCATGCGCAGCCTGTTCACGGTCTGTGGGCGCGCGCCGGCGATCGCCACCACCTTTGACTTTGGCTTTGCGCTGGGTCCGCGCATCAACGCCGCCGGGCGCCTGAGCGACATGACCCTGGGCATCGAATGCCTGCTCACGGACGACCCCGCGCGCGCCGACGAGCTGGCGCGCACGCTGGACCAGATCAATCGCGAGCGCCGCGTGATCGAGGGCGACATGCGTGAGCAGGCGATGCAGATAGCCGAGGCGCTGTTTGAAGAGGGCGAGGCGCCGCCACCTGCGGTCTGCGTGTTCGATCCGGACTTCCATGAAGGCGTCGTGGGCATCGTTGCCGCGCGCATCAAGGACAAGTTGCACCGGCCGGCATTCGTCTTCGCGGCCAGCCAGGCGCCGGGCAAGGAGCATGAACTCAAGGGATCGGGCCGATCGATTGCAGGGTTTCACCTGCGCGACGCGCTCGATCTCGTGGCCAAGCGTTATCCCGGTGTGTTGCTGCGTTTTGGTGGCCACGCGATGGCGGCAGGCTGCACGATTGCGGAAGAGAACTTTGACCAGTTCGAAGCGGGCCTGGCCGAGGTGGCCGCAGAGTGGCTCGATGCTGCGACGCTGCTGCGCCGCATGGAGACCGACGGGCCGCTGGATCCGCAGTACCGGCGCATCGATCTGGTGGACACCTTGCACCGCGAGGTGTGGGGTCAGGGCTTTGCGCCGCCCACCTTCAGTGAAGAGGTCGAGGTGGTGTCGCAACGGTTGGTGGGCGACAAGCACCTGGCACTCAAGCTCAAGCACCAGGGCACTCCGGTGGACGCCATCTGGTTCGGCCATACGGCGCCGCTGCCCGCACGGGTAACCCTGGCATTCCGGCTCGACGCCGAAGAGTGGAATGGTGCGCGCAAGCTCAAGTTTCTGATCGAGGGCGCTCAGGGCTGAGTTCCTCGTCAGCATAAAATCAGGGTTTCTACCAGCCTGTGGAGCTCCCGATGTCCGACCAGAAATACCGGCTTGTCACGCGCAGCGACTTCGACGGCCTTGTATGCGCCATTTTGCTCAACGAAATGGAGATGATCGACGAGATCAAGTTTGTGCACCCCAAGGATATGCAGGACGGCAAGATCGAGATCACCAGCCGCGATATCACCACCAACCTGCCCTATGTGGCGGGCGCCCACCTGGTGTTCGACCACCACGCGTCGGAGACCATGCGCAACACCGGCGAGCGGCCCAAGAACTACATCATCTACCCCGGCGCACCCTCGGCGGCGCGCGTGGTCTACGAATGTTATGGCGGTGACAGCCGGTTCCCGGACTCCTTTGGCGACATGATGATCGCCGTCGACAAGGCCGACGCTGCCGAATTTTCGCGCGACGAAATCCTGGACCCGACCGATTGGGTGCTGCTGAACTACCTGATGGATTCGCGCACCGGGCTCGGGCGCTTCCGCGAATTCCGCGTGAGCAACTACCAGCTCATGATGGACCTCATCAAATACGTGCGCGACCACAGCATCGACGAAGTGCTGGCCCTGCCCGACATGGTGGAGCGGGTGGAGTTGTACTTCGACCACGCCGCCAAGGCCAAGGAGCAGATCCTGCGCTGCACCACCGTGCATGGCAACCTCGCCGTGCTCGACCTGCGCAACGAGGAAACCATCTTCGCCGTGAACCGCTTCATGATCTACGCGCTGTTCCCGGAAACCAATATTTCCATCCACGTGATGTGGGGCGTGCAAAAGCAGAACACGGTGCTGGCCACCGGCAAGTCCATCACCAACCGCTCGTCCAAAACCAATATCGGCGCCCTGATGCTGGAATACCAGGGTGGCGGCCACGAAAACGCCGGCACCTGCCAGGTGCCCAACGACCAGGCGGACAAGGTGTTGCAGGAACTCGTCACCCGCATCAATGCCGACGGCTGATGAACGCTGACCTGCACTGCCACTCGGTTGTTTCCGACGGCACACTGACGCCCGAGCAACTGGCGCAACGCGCCGCAGCCAACGGTGTCGAGTTGTGGGCGCTGACCGACCATGAC
>JANNDB010000090.1:0-5980 GCA_031387285.1 Betaproteobacteria bacterium
TCCACTGCCACCGTCACCGGCATATCGATGACGTCGAATTCGTAGATCGCTTCCATTCCAAGGTCCGCGAAGCCCAACACTTTGGCGCTCTTGATGGCTTTCGAAATCAGGTAGGCGGAACCGCCGACCGCCATCAGGTAAGCGCTCTTGTGCTTGCGGATCGATTCCACCGTCTCCGGGCCTCGCTCGGCCTTGCCGATCATCGCGAGCAGGCCGGTCTGGGACAGCATCATGTCGGTGAACTTGTCCATGCGCGTCGACGTTGTCGGGCCGGCCGGGCCGACCGCTTCACTGCCGACGGGATCGACCGGACCGACGTAGTAGATGACGCGATTGGTAAAAGCGACTGGCAGCTGCTCGCCGCGCGCCAGCATGTCCTTGATGCGCTGGTGGGCAGCATCGCGGCCGGTCAGCATCTTGCCGTTCAAGAGCAGCGTTTCGCCCGATTTCCAGCTCGCCACTTCTTCGCGCGTGAGCGTGTCGAGGTTGACGCGGCGGCTCTTCTTCTCGTCCGGCGCCCAGTTGACGTTAGGCCACAGATCCAGGCTCGGCGGATCGAGATAGACCGGCCCGGAGCCGTCCATCACGAAGTGCGCATGCCGGGTCGCCGCGCAGTTGGGGATCATCGCCACCGGCTTACCGGCGGCGTGTGTCGGATACATGTTGATCTTCACGTCCAGCACGGTGGTCAGGCCGCCCAGCCCCTGCGCGCCGATGCCCAGCGCATTCACTTTCTGGTAGAGCTCGATGCGCAGCTCCTCGGTCTTGTTGCCAGGGCCGCGTTGCAGCAGCTCGTACATGTCGATGTCTTCCATCAATGCCTGCTTGGCCAGCAGCACGGCTTTCTCGGCCGTGCCACCAATGCCAATGCCCAACATGCCGGGCGGGCACCAGCCGGCACCCATGGTGGGAACCGTCTTGAGGACCCAGTCCACCACCGAATCGGAGGGGTTGAGCATTACCAGTTTGGACTTGTTCTCCGAGCCGCCGCCCTTGGCCGCTACCGTCACATCGAGCCTGTTTCCGGCGACGATCTCGACGTTGATCACGGCCGGCGTGTTGTCCTTGGTGTTCTTGCGCTCGAATTGCGGGTCGGCCACGATGGACGCGCGCAAGGTGTTGTCGGGGTGGTTGTAGCCGCGCCGCACGCCTTCGTTGATGGCGTCTTCCAGTGTGCCGTTGAACCCCTCAAAACGCACATCCATGCCGATTTTCAGGAACACGTTCACGATGCCCGTGTCCTGGCAGATCGGACGGTGGCCTTCGGCGCTCATGCGCGAGTTGGTCAGGATTTGCGCAATGGCGTCCTTGGCGGCCGGGCTTTGCTCCAGCGCGTAGGCCCGTGCGAGATGCGCAATGTAGTCGGCTGGGTGGTAATAACTGATGAACTGCAGCGCGGCGGCCACGGATTCGATCAGGTCCGACTGGCGGATGATGGCATTGGATGTCATGGGGAATGAGCCGGTCAAAGACAATACGGGGAGTTTACCCAAGCTGCCTTTTGGGTCTCCCGCCCGGCACCGCGACGATATGAACAAGAATTTCTTTCGAAGTGTCAACGAATTTATTGGTTCGCAGTCCTTCGCAGGCGTGCTGCTTGCGCTCGCCGCAGTACTTGCCTTGGTGGTCAGCAACAGCGCTCTGAGCGACGCGTACCAGGGTTTCCTCGACATACCAATTGAGTTGCGCATCGGCGGTGACTGGCTGGTGCTGTCCAAACCGTTTCTGATCTGGGTGAACGACCTGTGGATGGCCGTTTTCTTCCTTCTGGTGGGCCTGGAGATCAAGCGTGAGCTGATGGTGGGGGAGTTGGCCAGTCCGTCGCAGGTTCTGCTGCCGGCATTTGCGGCGCTGGGGGGTATGGTGGTTCCAGCCATCATTTATGCCGCGATCAACGCTGGCGACGCCACCGCCATGCGCGGCTGGGGTATCCCGATGGCAACCGATATCGCCTTTGCCCTGGGCATCCTGGTCCTGCTGGGCTCGCGGGTGCCGGTTGCGCTCAAGGTTTTCCTGACCGCGGTGGCGATCATCGACGACCTGGGTGCCATCGTGGTGATTGCCATTTTCTACACCAGTGACCTGTCGCTGGTGATGCTGAGCGCTTCCCTGCTTGGTATTGGCGTCTTGTTTCTGCTCAACCGCCTTGGTGTGACGGCAATCGGCCCCTACGTCATCGTGGGCCTGCTGGTCTGGGTGTTTGTTCTGAAATCCGGTGTCCACGCCACACTTGCGGGTGTGGCCACCGCGCTGGCGATCCCCATGCGCGACAGCCAGGGAGGCTCACCGCTGGGGCGTGCCGAACATGCCCTGCAACCCTGGGTGGCCTATCTGATTCTGCCCATGTTTGCATTTGCCAATGCCGGCCTGTCGCTCGCCGGAGTGACGGTCTCGGCGGTCTGGCAACCGGTATCGCTGGGGATTGCCATCGGGCTGATTGTTGGCAAGGCGGTAGGCGTGTTTGGCGCGTCCTGCTTGCTGATCCGGTTTGGTTTTGCCCGACTGCCGGCCCAATCGAGCTGGGGCCAGTTTTTCGCGGTATGTGTCTTGTGCGGCATCGGTTTCACCATGAGCCTCTTCATTGGCTCCCTGGCGTTTGAGGGTGCCGACGCGCTCTACGGCGTTCAGGTGAAGATCGGCGTCCTGTGCGGGTCGGTGCTGTCGGCGCTGCTTGGGGCAGCACTCATGCTCTGGCTCACGCGGGGCGCGTCGCCGCGGTAGCCAGCGCTGGCGCCGGCGTGGCCACGACCGTTGCCGCGCCCGCCGCGGCGGCTTTGTTGGCCTTGGGCTGGGGATGCCATCCCGCCACCAGCAGCAATACAAAGTAGCCCAGTACATAACCAACCGCCACATGCCAGCCGCCGCGGATCCAGGCGCCCACACTCCTGGCTTGCGGATACATGTTGGAGAGGGCGACGCCGGCGCTTGATCCGAACCAGATCATGCTGCCGCCAAAGCCCACCGCGTAGGCGAGGAAACCCCAGTCGAATCCACCCTGTTTGAGGGCCAGCTCAGTGAGGGGAATGTTGTCGAAAACGGCCGACACAAAACCCAGCCCGAGCGCACTTTGCCAGCTTGCGGGGGGCAGTTTCTCCACCGGCATCATCGAGGCGCATACCACGAGCGACAGCAGAAAGATGGAGCCTTTGAACGCGCCCGGAACCAGGCTCCAGGTCGGATTGCGGTAACCCGCCGTCAGCAGCAGCACCACCCATACCGTGATGCCCAGCACCGGCCAGTGATCGAGCACTGCCGGGAAGTACAGATTGCAGATGATGTTGGCCGCCACGGCCGATACCAGCATGGCCACGCAGACCGCCAGGCGGCCGAGGTCCAGGTGGGCCGAGGGGTCGGCATTTTTCGTGATCGGCGCGTGGGCATGCTGCTGGCGCGCAGCGATCACTCCGAAAAACGCCAGCGCAACCACGGCGCCAATATAGGCTTCCACGACCTGAAAAGGGCTCACCCCGTCAATCCACATCATGGTGGTCGTGGTATCGCCTACCACGCTTCCCGAGCCGCCGGCGTTGGAGGCCGCCACGATGGCGGCGAGGTAACCGATATGCAGCTTGTGGCGAAACACCACACCTGCCATCGTTCCGCCAATCAGGGCGGCGGCGATATTGTCAAGAAAGGCCGACAGTACAAAAACCATCACCAGCAGAACGAAGCCACCCCACCAGCTGTCGGGCAGATAACGCGGTGCCACCTTGGGCAACTCACTGCGCTCGAAATGGTCGGCCAGAAGGGCAAAACCGACCAGCAGCCCCAACAGATTGGCCAGCAGGTTGGCCTCGTGGGCCATATGGCTGGCCAGACCGGCCAATCCCGGGCCAGTCTTGAAGCCGGTCAATGCCAGCTTGTAGCTGACGATGATGGCCAGGCCAGCCAGCGCCACCTTGAGCGTGTGTTCGTGCATCAGCGCCACCCCCAGCAGGGTCAGCGCGAACAGGATGAAGTCGACCGGGATTCCGAGAAAGGCCGGCCCGCCCTCACCCGGTGTGCTTCCGACCACGGCGACGGCAGCCGCCAGCAGGAGAAGCCCGCTATGGATCCAGGCTTGCTTGTGGTGCTTCTTGTGAATGTGCGTCATGGTGGCCTTCATGCGTGCAATAAATCGGGGGTCGCCCGATCAATGGGCGTCAGCCTTGCCATGCTCCATCAGCCGGTCGGTCAGGGCAATTGCCAGAGCCGAAAGCAGGAACACGACGTGGATGATGGTCTGCCACATCAGTACCTTCACGTCATAGTTGGCTGCATTGATGAAGGTCTTGAGCAGGTGGATCGACGAGATGCCGATGATGGCGGTGGCCAGCTTGACCTTGAGTACCGAGGCGTTCACATGGCTCAGCCACTCGGGCTGATCGGGGTGCTCTTCCAGGTTCATGCGGCTCACGAAGGTTTCGTAGCCGCCCACGATCACCATGATCAGCAGGTTGGAGATCATCACCACGTCGATCAGCGCCAGTACCACCAGCATGATCACGGTCTCGTTGAGCGATGTGATCTGGAAATCGGTCTTGTACCCGATGCTGGTGATCAGGGCCTGCAGCGCGGCCTGGTTGCCGAAGGCGGCCTCCAGCAGGTGCACCAGCTCGACCCAGAAATGGAAGACATAGACCGCCTGCGCGGCGATCAGGCCCAGGTACAGCGGCAACTGCAGCCAGCGGCTGGAAAAGATAAAGGTGGACAGACCGCCAAGACGGCTGTTCCTGGGCTTTGATGGTTGGGACATGCGAAGTGGGGTGCGGGTGCGCTGTTGAGGAATAATTGTAGGTGCCCCGCCCCGCATGACCGGGTGCGTCGGCTGGCGTCAGTGCGTTGTAAGTGCGGCGCCCGACATTACACACACGCGCGACGTCCGCGAAACCAGTTGAGGAGACCAAGCAATGAGTGCCATCGAGTCCGTATTGATCGAGAACCGGGTTTTTGCTCCCAGTGAAGCCAGCGCCAGGGGGGCGCGCATTTCGGGCATGCCGGCATACCAGGCCCTGTGCGCCGAAGCGGAGAACGATCTGGAGGGGTTCTGGGCGCGCCTGGCACGCGGCAATCTGGTGTGGACCAAACCCTTCACGCGCACGCTCGACGAATCCGACGCACCCTTCTACAAGTGGTTTGACGACGGTGAACTCAATGCCAGCGCCAACTGCCTGGACAGGCACATGGGCACGCCGGTCGAAAACAAGACCGCGATCATTTTCGAGACCGATGACGGCACCGTGTCGCGCATCACGTACAGGGAGTTGCTGGGGCGCGTAAGCCAGTTCGCCAATGCGCTCAAGGCCGCTGGCATCACGAAGGGCGACCGCGTTCTGATCTACATGCCCATGACACCCGAAGGCGTGATCGCCATGCAGGCCTGCGCGCGCATCGGCGCTACCCACAGCGTGGTGTTCGGCGGCTTTTCGGCCAAGGCGCTGCAGGAACGCATCATCGATGCCGGCGCGGTGGCCGTCATTACTTCGAACTTCCAGATGCGCGGGGGCAAGGAATTGCCGCTCAAGGCCATCGTGGACGAAGGCCTGGCCATGGGCGGCTGCGAGACCATCAAGACGGTATTCGTCTACCAGCGCACGCCCAGCGCCTGCAACATGGTGGCCGGGCGCGACAAGACTTTTGCGCAAGCGCTGGCCGGCCTGAGCAGCGAGTGCCCTGCGGTGCCGGTTGGCGCCGAACACCCCTTGTTCGTGTTGTACACCTCCGGCTCCACTGGCAAACCCAAGGGCGTGCAGCATTCCACCGGTGGATACTTGTTGTGGGCCAAGCTCACGATGGACTGGACCTTCGACCTGCAGCCCTCCGATGTTTTCTGGTGTACCGCCGACATCGGCTGGATCACCGGCCACACCTATGTCGCGTACGGCCCGCTGGCCGCCGGAGCCACCCAGATCATCTTTGAAGGCGTGCCGACTTTCCCCAACGCGGGTCGCTTCTGGCAGATGATCGAGCGCCACAAGTGCAGCTTCTTCTACACCGCGCC
>JANNDB010000138.1:0-7889 GCA_031387285.1 Betaproteobacteria bacterium
CGACACCGAAAGGCGCGACCGGGCGCGTCTACGGGCTGGTCTATTCGGGCCTGGACGTGGGTTTTGCGCTGGCGCCCGTGCTGTTCGGTGTCCTTATGGATCGCGGACTGTATTCCGCCACGTTCTTTGGCGCGGCCTTGATCCTGCTGCTCAGTGTGGGTGCTGCGTTGGGGGTCGGGCGGCGGACATCGGCCTGACGTGCTATAGCTGCAAGCGCGCTCCATGCCGACGGCCGGTGACCTGTCGGTGATGCCCATGCGTTAGCATCCATCAGCGGTTCACCGGGAGACAAGCAATGCGATTTGGTCTGGTCGGATACGGCGCCTGGGGCCGTCAGCATGCGCAGGCCATCAGTGGTCTTGCCGGGCTCGGGCTGGTGGCGATTGCCTGTGGCAGTGAGGACAGCGCGCGCGCCGCGGGAGCGGCTTACCCAGGTGCAAAGGTCACGCTGGACTGGCGCGAACTGGTGAACGACGCCAGCGTCGAAACGGTCGATGTGGCGCTGCCCAACCACCTGCATGCCGAAGTGGCGATTGCCGCCTTGCAGGCTGGCAAGGATGTGCTGCTGGAGAAGCCGATGGCCAACACGCTGGAGCAGTGCGACGCGTTGCTGGCGGCCGAACGCGCGAGCGGCCGGCTCGTGTCGGTCGGGCATGAACTGCGCCAATCGATGCAATGGGGCCGCATCAAGACGCTGATCGATGAAGACGCCATCGGTGCGCCGCTGTTTCTCAACATTGGCCTGTTCCGCAACTTCTACCGCTCGGGTGCCGACGGCTGGCGTTATGACAGCGCGCGCGTCGGCTCGTGGCTGCTCGAGGAGGCGGTGCACTATTTCGATCTGGCCCTGTGGTATTTTGAATGCCACGGCGACCCGGTGTCGCTGCGGGCGATGGGCAACCAGCGCCAGGGGCGTGGTGACGGCATGTCCGACAACGTGTCGGTACTGTTGCGTTTTGCCGGTGGCGCCTATGTCACGCTGAACCATTCGGTGGCCGGCTTCGAGCACCATCTGGTGCTGGAGCTGACCGGCATGGATGGCGCACTGCGCACGCACTGGTCCGGCACGATGGATCGCGACCACAACGCACAGTTCGACCTGCGCCTGCAAGCACGCGGCTTCGCCTTCGAGCGCGGCGTACGCGAATCCGAGCACATCGTGATCACCCAGTCGGGCGAAGTCTACGAATTGAAAGAGCAGATCCGACTCACCGCCGAGGCATTCAAGGCACGGCGCGCGCTGGTGCCAGCCGTCCAGGCGCGCAAACGTGTGCTGCTGTGCCACGAGGCCGAGCGTTCGATTCGCGAAGACCGCGAAATCACGCTTGACTTCCGCGCGCCGTAACCAACCCTGCCGGCTGCGTCACAGCCTGGTGCCGGCGGTGTAGCTGCGCCCGGGCGGATTGCGCCAGCGGCCCACCGTCTCGGCGCGCGCTGCCTGCAGGCGTTGGGGCGGCAGGCCGCGCAGAATCAGCCCCAGGTCGTCCACCACCATCTCGCCAATCGCCGCCAGTGTCGTGGTCAGCGCGCCGGCCCGGTGCGGCGACAGGAGCAGTCCCGGGATCTTGCGCGCCCGCGCATCCGCCGGTGCCGGCTCCTGCGGAAAGACATCGGTGGCGGCGCGAAATTGCCCGGCCTCGACCAGGTCGAGCAAGGCCTCGAAGTCGACCAACCCGGCGCGCGACATGAGGAGAAACACGGCGTCGGTGCGGATCGTCCGCAACCGCGCGCGGCTCAGCAGTCCCCGGTTCTCTTCCGTCACGCCGGCCAGGGCGAATATGACGCGTGGCTCGCTCAACACCGACTCGAGGGAGACAGGCTCGGCGCCGAGTTCGCGCACCAGCGCATCAGGGAGCCACGGGTCGTGGATCAGCAGGCGCGGTCGAAACGGCGCCAGCAGCGGGATCAGGGACCGTCCCAGGTTTCCGCAGCCGATGAAACCCATGGTGGCACCGCGCAGCACAAAACAGTCGCGGCTGTCGGCCAGCCCGTACTGTTCGCGTCCGTCGCGCATCAGGCGGTCGGAACGGGTGATACCGCGGGCCAGGTCAAGGGCCATGGCCAGCGCCATTTCGGCCACCGGCTGCGCGAAGACAGGCGCTATCGACAGCACCTGAATGCCGCGCCGGAAACACTCGGCATAGTCGACGTTCTGTGCGAAATTGCCTTCGACGTTGATCACGACCTTCAGCTTCGCCGCGCGTGCCAGCCGCGCTGCGTCCAGGTCGGTCTGCCCGACGATGGCCACCGCGTCGGGCAGGGCGGCTTCGACCACGTCATCGGCGAGCTTGCCCAGGCGACTGTGTTCGAGGCCCACGACGCGGCCAAGGCGCTCGAAGCGCTGCTGCATGTCACCGGCGAATATCAGCGCCGCGGTGCGTGGCGCCGGGTCGAACAGGATCAACGGGGAAGTGGCGGCCATCTCACTTGGGCGCGGGAAACTGTAACGGCAGCTCCAGCGTGGTGTCCTGCGCGGCAAACCACAGTCGCACGATGCGGCGGTCGGTGCGTCCGAGCCCGGGCGCAGTCGCTTCGAGCTGCACCGAGTGGCTTCGGTTGTCCGTGAAGAGGAACCTTCCGGCCGTGTCGGATGTCACGCGTCCGCGTTCCTGGTGCGTCACGAAGCCGCGTTCGAACAGCAGCACCGACGCCCCGGCGACCGGCTTGCCGGTGGCGTCAACCACCTGGCCTTCGATGCGTCCATGGGCATGGGCGCCGACATAGGCCAGCCATGCCAGCGTGACGAGCAGCATGCCGCCCGGCACGATGACCCAGCGTGAGGAGAGCCAGGGCCGCATGTTCATCCCTTGGTTGCCCCCGACGTCAGGCCACGGATGAATTCCTTCTGTGCCATCAGGAACACCAGGATCGATGGCGCCAGCACCATGACCGCGAATGCATACAACGCGCCCGTCGTGTCTTCCATGTAGGACAGGAAACGCGCCAGGCCGAGCGGAAGTGTCTGCATATTGGGGTCGCGTGTGATCAGCAGCGGCCACAGGAAGTTGTTCCACGACCAGATGAAGGTCAGGATCACGTTGGTGGCGATGGCGGGCTTGGAAAGCGGCATCAGCACCCGCACGATGATGCGCCATTCGCTCAGGCCGTCCAGGCGTGCAGCGTCGATCAGCGACCTTGGAACCGCCTCGAACGCAGCCTTGAACACAAAGATGCAGACGATCGTCGAGAGCATCGGGAAGGCCAGCCCGAAGTAGGTGTTGAGCAGACCGAGTTTGGCGGTGATCAGGTAGGCCGGAATGATGGTCGCCTGAAACGGAATCAGCATGCACGACAGGAACAGCGCCAGCACGGCGCGCCGGCCGGGAAAAGGGCGCGTCAGCGCGTACCCGGCCATGGCATTGAAGATCACGTTGCCCACCACGGCGATGGTGGAGACCACGATGCTGTTGGCGAGGTAGCGCGGGAAGGGGATCAGGTACCAGACGTCGACGAAGTTGAACAGGTGCGGATTGACCGGCAGCAGGCTCGGTGGATAGGCGTAGATGTTCTCGTTGGTGAGCGAGGTCTTGATGACCCAGTAGAACGGCACCAGCATCAGGAACGACACCACGATCAGCGTCAGGTGGCGCAGCCCGAACAGGGCCCGGTTGTTGCCGACCATGGCCTCAGTCGCTTTCCAGGGCGCCGGCGTTGCCGCCCGCTGCCTTGTTGGCAATCACCGTCAGCAGCAGCAGCAGGGCGAATTGCACCACCGTCAGCGCGGCGGCATAGTCAAACTTGGTCTGTTCGAAGGCCGATTTGTAGATATGCGTGATCAGTAGTTCGGTGGCGTGCCCCGGCCCGCCGTTGGTCATGATGTAGACCAGGTCGAAACTGCTGAACGAGTTCAGGATGCCTACCACCACGCACAGGAACAGCGACGGGCGCAACATGGGAAGCGTGATCCGCGTGAAGCGCGCCCAGGCCGGGGCGCCGTCGATGCGCGCGGCTTCATACAGGTTTTGCGGAATGCTTTGCAGCCCGGTCAGCAGGATGATCATGTAAAAGCCGATGACCTGCCACACCTCGGCGAAGATGACCGAGGGCAGGGCCCAGCTGAAGTCTTGCAGGAAACCGACCGGCTTGTCGGTCAACCCGCTCGCGCGCAGCGCGTAGTTGATGATGCCGCCGCGCTCGTCGTACATCCAGCGCCAGATGATGCCCACCGCCACCGCCATCAGTGGATAGGACAGGAACACGATGGTGCGGTAGACGCTGGCGCCCTTCAGGTCGGAGTTGACCAGCAGCGCCACACCGAGCGCCGCCGCGATGGCCAGCGGGGAGGCGAGGATGAAGATCAGGGTGTTCTTCAGCGCGATCCAGAACACCTCGTCGTAGTTCCACATCTCGGCGTAGTTCTCCAGGCCGATCCACACCGCCGGCTTCAGCGGCGACCAGGCCTGGAACGACAAAAGCACGTTCCAGCCCAGCGGCAGCAGGCGGTACAGGAAGAAGATGACCAGCGAGGGCAACAGGAAGCACAGCACCAGCGCCAGTTGGCGGTTGCGCTGCTGCCCCCAGAATGTCGCTCCCATGCGCGTCACTGCGTTTACTTCGTGGACCCCGAGGGGCCCCTTGCATTCCTCATCGCCGGCCTCAGGAGCGGGCCAACTCGCGCGCCATCTTGCGCTCCGCGTCGGCCAGCGCCGTCTTGGCGTCCTTGCGACCGAGCAGCGCGTTCTGCACCTCGGGCCAGAACGCTTCCTTGACCCGGCTGTCGTTGCCAAAGCGCCAGTTGCCGGTCATCTTGTCGGTGTGCTCCAACTGCGTCTTGAGCACCTGGTAGACGGTCGGATCTTCCTTCTCCAGCTTGGCCAGGGAAGCCTTGTCTACCGCCACGTTGCCCGTCACCAGCTTGCGGCGTTCCGCCAGTTCGCCAGCCTGTCCGGCGTCGGTGATGAACTTCAGGAACTCCCAGGCGAGCTCCGGGTTGCGCGACGCTTTCGAGATGCCCAGCCCGTGCGAGTTCGGGGTCGCGTAGTTGCCGGGCATATGTGCCACTCCGATCGACTCCGGCGTGACCCAGCTGCCCTGGCCCTTGAAGAAGAAGTAGGCGGGCGAGTGCGCGTGCAGCATGCCGATGTTGCCGGCCGCGAAAGCACCGTTGGGCTCCACCCAGCGGCCGGTCCAGGCGATCTTGTTGATGGCGCCGCCCTGGGTTGCCTTGGCGAGGCGGTCCAGCACTTCGATCGCCTTGGGTGTATTGAAGGTCGGCTTCTTGAGGTCGGGCGTGACCAGTTGCACCCCGTTCATGGCAAACAGAGGCCAGTACAGCCAGTCGAAGTTGAGTGTCATGAAGCCGGACGTTGCATCACCGCTGGTCATCTTCTGGGCAAAGGCGACGATCTCGTCGAAGTTCTTCGGCGGTGCACTCAGGCCGGCCTTGGCGAACATGGGTTTGTTGTAGAACAGCAGCGTCTTGGTGATGTAGAACGGCACCATGTAGTTCTGGCCTTCGAAGACCCAGTTGCCCAGGTAGTTCGGGTCGTACCGGGCGCGCGTCGCCGGGTCTTTCTTGAAAAGCGGCGTCAGATCCAGCAGCGCCCCTTGGGAAGCGTATTCCAGGCCCAGCGCCCCCTGCGTGTTGATGACGTCCGGGGCGGTACCTGCCGTGAGCTGGGTCTGGTAGAACGGGTTGAACTCGGGGCCCTTCTTGTCCAGCCACTCGACCTCCACGCCCGGACGTGTTGACTGGAACCGCTTGATCCAGCCTTCGATCAGCTCCTTCTGGTCGATGATGTTCCAGGTCAGGAAGGTGATCTTTCGGGACCCCTGGGCGATGCCGGGTATGGCGATGGCACTGGCTGCCGCAGCAGCGGCCGACTTGAGTATGGTTCGACGGACGATCATGGTGCTTGCTCCTCGTTGGTTGACGAAATAGGGGGGGTCACGTGAGGTATGTTCGCGCGGTTGCCGGTGACGCCTGGATGCGGCGCTCCGTGACCGGATCGAACAGGTGGATGGACTCGGGCGCAATGCTGACACGCACCGCGTCCGCAGCGCGCCGCACGACTCGCGGCGGCAGGCGCGCCTGCAGTTCGATGCCCGCCAGGTTGAAAACGACCAGCGTATCGGAGCCGAGCGGCTCGACGACCGTTGCCAGCCCCTGCAGCGTGCTGCCACCAGTCTCGGTGGTCCACTGCAGGTGCTCCGGCCGCAGCCCGACCGTCACCGCCGCTCCGGCGTGTGCGTCGTAGCGCTGCGGCGGCAGAACCAGCCGGTCTCCCTGCCCCAGGACCACTGCGCAGTCCGCACCGCTTTTCTCGATGCGGCCGGCAACGAGGTTCATGGCCGACGCGCCGACAAACCCGGCGACAAACAGCGTTGCCGGAGCGTCGTAGACGTCTTCAGGTGTGCCGATCTGCTCGACCCGCCCGTTGTGCATCAATACGATGCGGTCGGCCAATGTCATCGCCTCGACCTGGTCATGGGTGACGTAGATAGCCGTGGTGCGTACACGCTCGCGCAGCTTCTTGATTTCGGTACGCATCTGCACGCGCAGTTTCGCGTCCAGGTTGGACAGCGGCTCGTCGAACAGGAACACCTTGGGCTCGCGCACTATCGCCCGGCCCATGGCCACGCGCTGGCGCTGGCCACCGGAGAGCTGGCGCGGCTTGCGCGCCAGCAGCGGTTCGATGTCCAGGATGCCGGCCGCCTGCGCCACGCGGCGCGCAATCTCGGCGCGCCCGACGCCGCGGTACTGCAGCGAAAAGGCGATGTTCTCGAACACCGTGAGGTGGGGATACAGCGCGTAGTCCTGGAACACCATAGCGACATCGCGGTCCTTGGGGTCAATCTGGTTGACCACACGCTCGCCGATCGCAATGTCGCCGCCGCTGATGTCTTCCAGGCCTGCGATCATGCGCAGCAAGGTGCTCTTGCCACACCCCGACGGCCCGACCAGCACCACAAACTCTTCGTCGGCCACCTCGAGGTCGACGCCGTGTACCACTTCTTGCGACTCGTACGACTTGCGCACCTGGCGCAGGCTTACCGTGGACACGTGCGCCCCGGACCGGTGCAGCCCCCGGAGCGACCGGCTCCCGGGCGGCTGCGAACGAAATGAAGGTCAGCCATCGCGTTTCAGTATCGCACCACGAGGGCGCTTGGCAAGCGAATCATGTTGATGGCATCACAGGGTTTTCACCATGGCAGCAGTTGCCCGGAGTAGCTCGTGAATTGCCCGGTTTCATGGTTGCCGGACCGTTCCACCACCGCGCGCATGGCCGCCACGCTTTGCGCTGCGCTGAGTGGCGCCGACCGGCTGCCGCCGGCCGTGTCGACCCATCCGGGATGCAGCAGCGACAGCGTGATGCCGCGCTTGAACAGGTCCAGCGCCAGGCTGCGCCCGAGCGCGTTCAGGCCGGCCTTGCTGGCGCGGTAACCGTAATGCCCGCCCGACAGGTTCGAACCGATCGACCCCATGCGGCTGCTGACGAAAGCGATACGCCGCTGCGTGCTCGCGGCCACGTTGTCCACCAGGGTCTCGACCAGCTTGAGCGGGCCCACGGTATTGACCTGCAGCATGCTGCGTATGTAGTCGAAGTCGAGCGTGCCCAACTGGCCGCTATCGTTGCCGATGCCGGCGTTGGATACCAGCACGTCGACCGGTGCGGCTCCGAGCTCCTTCTTGATCGCGGCGAACTGCGCGAAGTCGGTCACGTCGAGTGCGAAATGGCGCATCGCGGCGTCCGGCAGGCGGTTGGCGAGGTCGCGGTAGGTCGCGTACACCGTGTAGCCGGCTTGCGCATACTGCAGCGCGAACTCGCGCCCCAGTCCGGTGTCGCATCCAGTGATCAGGGCAGAGGGCATGGGGATGAGTCTCCAGTAAAGGTGTCAACCGACCCGGAAGCGCGGCTCGGCCAGGCCACGCGCGCCCAGGCCGTCGA
>JANNDB010000214.1:0-9913 GCA_031387285.1 Betaproteobacteria bacterium
GCGGAATTCTGTTGCCAGACAGCGGGCGGATACAGGAGGAAGACGCCGACTACGCCAACCGGCACCATCTTTCGAAGCATAAGCCGGCTTTACCGTTGTACACAGAGGAGGATGCCAAGCGGGCGCTGCGCCGGCTGCAACCCTTGCCTTTCGATCAGGCCGCCGATGTGGCTGGCGTCTTTCGCCTGCGCATGCGCTTGTCCGGGCACATCCTGGGCGCAAGTTCGGTTGAGTTGACCGCAGACGGTACGACTGTCCGGTTCTCGGGCGATCTCGGTAGGCCGGACGATCCCATCATGCGGGCCCCGTTGCCAATAGAACACGCAGACTATGCCGTGGTTGAGTCCACCTATGGAGACCGCCTGCATGACACCCAGGACGCCGAGGCCATGCTGGGCGAAGTGGTCAGGCGCACGGCGGCGCGCGGCGGCATCGTGGTGATCCCGGCCTTTGCGGTCGGTCGTGCCCAATCCCTGCTGTACACGATCTACCGCCTGAAGGAGAGTGCTGCCATTCCCGATCTGCCGGTGTTCCTGAACAGCCCGATGGCGATCAACATGATAGAGATGTACCACCGCCATCGCAGCGAACACCGGCTCTCGCCCGAGCAATGCAGCGGCATGTGCGAAGTCGCAAAAATGGTCCGCACCGTTCAGGAGTCACGTGCGCTCAATGGCCTGCGCCACCCCGCGATCATCGTATCTGCCAGTGGCATGGCGACCGGTGGTCGGGTGCTTCACCACCTCAAAGCACTTGCTCCAGATCACCGCAACACGATCGTCTTCGCGGGTTATCAGGCTGGCGGCACGCGTGGCGCCCGGATCGTCGCTGGCGAGAAAAGCGTTCGCATCCATGGCGAAGAGGTCGCCATCAACGCCGAGGTCGTATCGCTGCCCGGCATGTCGGCCCACGCCGATGCGCGGCAGATCACCGAATGGCTCAAGACGGCCCCAACGCCGCCCCGTGGCATTTTTCTGAACCATGGCGAACCGGGGCCGGCGGACGCACTCAGGCAACGTATCGAACACGAGCTCGGCTGGACTGCGACCGTACCCCGGCTGGGGCAGACCGTGGAGCTGGGCCAATGAACGCTGGACACCCTGCGATCCGGGATCAATGGTCACAGGCCGCATGGGCCAAGTTTCAGGCCATCTGCGATGCGCAGGGTGGTCTGCGTCAGCCCGGCGTCGCCAGACTGCAAGAGCCAGTAGTCGCCTGGCGCACGGGCCATGTCAGCGGCATCGACAGCCGTCAACTCGCGCGCGCCGCCAAGCTCGCTGGCGCGCCCGGGGAGCTGACCTATGCAAAGAACTGCCTCACGACACATCCGGTCATCACGCTGGCCGAACAGTTGGCGCAATGACGACCGGTGTAGCCACCGAAATTTGAGCCATTGGTAAACCACTGGGAGCCTGCCATGTCATGGATTCGATTGAAACTCACCGGATTGTTCGCGCTGGCTCTGCTCGTACTCGTGCCGACGGTGACCCAGGCACAGGCGCGCCTGGAGCGCGAGGGTGTGGTGCTGTACTGGGGGTTCGTACCAGCCGCCATCGTTTCGCAGAAACATGCGATGGACGACATGCATGGTTCGGTGCCAAAAGACGGTGGCCAAGTCCACCATCTGGTCGTCGCACTTTTCAATGCCGACGGCAAACGTATCGAAGACGCCGTGGTGCGGGCCCAGCTCAGCGAAACCGGGATCGTCGATGCGCCGCCAAAATACCTGACGCCCATGACTATCGACGGCCAGGCAAGCTACGGCCAGTTGTTCTCGACCGTCAGGAGCGGGAGCGGGCCATACCGCTTTCGCGTCCTCGTAAAACTGCCCAGCCGGCCCGCCGAGATCGAGTTCGCCGTCTCTGCCTGGTCGCCCCATCGCGAAACTCGGTGACCAGGCAGCCACAAACCGCTTTTCACGTACCTGCTGGGTCACTTCGGCGGCGCATGGGTCAATGAGCGCCTTCCGCAGTTGGCTGCCTCCAAGCACTGACACTATCTGGTAAGTTGGGTATCGGACTACGGCTTCGCCACTCTGGCGGTGATTGCCGCTTCGCCGTTCACCCAGACACCGGCGCTGATACGGGCGGCGCTGCTGGGCTTGCCTTGGCCAGAAGTGCTCGGTGCGCTGTTGCTAGGCAAAGGAATCAAGTATTCCGTGGTCGGTGCAGTGACGGCGCACACGACCTCTGAAGCGCCTGGATTGAACCAGTCGGCCAGCAGTCAGAGGTAGCCGTTTCCCCGCCATGGCAGATTGGCGCACCCCCCTACAACACCTCGGCGAGGACGCCGATGTACCCCATCCGGGCCACCCATGTTGGCAGCCTGCTGCCACCTGTGGTCAATATCGATACCGCGAAGGCGGTCCCGCGTGCCCGTGGTGGGCCGTTTGGCCCGCCGGGCGACTATGGAGAAGGCGCCCCGCAACGCGCCAACACCCTGGGTTCGGGCGTCAACTGGCGCGCGGACGGTTATATCGTCGCGAACCACCACGTGGTCGAGGGTGCGGACGAAATTGCCGAGGTTCTGGCGGGCAGGGCGCCGTTGCCGGCACGCGTCGTCGGAACCGACCCGGAGAGTGATCTCGCGGTGCTCAAGGTGAACGCTACCGGACTGGCCGCCATCCAGCGCGGCTGCTGCGCCTTGTCCTGGGGCTTGCGACTGGCAGCCGGGGTTGTTGGTGCCGGCCAACCTACACGACAAATATCCTCTGCCCGGTCTGTTGCATGGCAACGCGCAGCGTGTCTACGCAGACAGCGCCTACGCCAGCCAGAAAGAGTTGATCGCCAGCAAGGCGCCCCAGGCCAAGGACCTCACCAACCAGCGCGTTCGCCAGCAGGGCCAGGTCGATGAGGCCACTCGGGCGAAGAACGCTAGCAGGTCGAGGGTACGGATCGCAAGGCAGCGGCGCTGCGCATGCCACCAGCGGCACAAGCACGCCGCCAGCCAGCCAGCTCCGGGTCACGGCGGCTGCGCCGCTGCGCCCTGCATCGTCACCTGCGTGCCTGCGTCACCGGCCAGCATGGCCTCGATCTGCTCGAGCGAGCCGATCACGGCGCGCTTTCCCGTGGCCTGCACGAAGCGCATGGCTGCGTCGACCTTGGGGCCCATCGAGCCGGCGGCGAAGGTGAAGGCCGCCAGTTCTGCAGGCGTCACATGGGTCACGGCGCGTTCGGTCGGCAGCCCCCAGTCGAGGCTCACCGCGGCCACGTCGGTGGCGATCAGCAGGCAGTCGGCCTGCAGTTCACGTGCCAGCAAGCCGCTGCACAGGTCCTTGTCGATCACCGCTTCAACGCCCTGCAGCGGTCCACCGCCAACAGCGCGGGCCACCGGAATGCCACCACCACCGGCAGCGATGACCACGGCATTGTGTTCCAGCAACCAGCCGATCACGTCCAGTCCCAGCACCCGTTGCGGCAAGGGCGACGCCACGACACGCCGATAGCCGGCGCCGTCCGCTGCGGTCGACCACTGCCGGGCGGCTCCGACCTGCTGCGCCTGCGCCTGGGTATAGACCGGACCGATCGGCTTGGAAGGGTGGCCAAAGGCCGGGTCGCGGCGATCCACTTCGACGCGCGTCAGCAGGGTGCACACGCTGCGCGACGCCGGCAGCAGGTTGGACAACTCCTGCTCGAGCAGGTAACCGATCATGCCATCGGTCTGCGCGCCCAGCACGTCGAGCGGGTAGGTCGGCACTTCGGCAAAGGCTGCGCCTTGCAGCGCCAGCAGGCCCACTTGCGGGCCGTTGCCGTGTGTCAGCACCATCACATGGTCACGAGCGACACGGGCAAGCTGTGCCGCCGCGCGGCGGATGTTGTCGAGCTGATTGGGGGCCGTGGGCGGCTGGTCGCGCCGCAGCAGCGCGTTGCCACCGAGTGCCACGACGATACGCATGGCAGCTTCAGGCCAGCGTGGCCACGAGCACGGCCTTGATGGTGTGCATGCGATTCTCGGCCTGGCTGAAAACAATCGAGGCTTCCGATTCGAACACCGTGTCGGTCACCTCGAGTTCACTCAATCCGTACTGTTGGTGGACTTCGCGGCCGACCTCGGTTTCGAGGTTGTGCATGGCCGGCAGACAGTGCATGAAGCGGGTGCGCTGTTTCCCGCTGGCGCGCATCAGAATACTGTTGACCTGGTAGGCAAGCAGCTGGTCGATGCGTTCCTTCCAGACCTGGGGCGACTCGCCCATCGACACCCAGACGTCGGTGTAGATGAAGTCCGCGCCTGCGACGCCCTGCAACGGGTCCGCCGTGATGGTGATGCGGGCGCCAGTGGTAAGGGCGAGCTCACGCATCTGCGTGACCAGCGCTGGCGGCGGCTGCAGCAGCGCCGGAGCGGCAATCCGCACGTCCATGCCCATCTGCGTCGCGCCGACCAGCAGCGAGCAGCCCATGTTGAAGCGGGCGTCCCCGAGGTAGCAGACCGACAGCTCGTGCAGGGGCTTCTCACCGAATTCCTGCATAGTCAGCAAGTCGGCGAGCACCTGCGTCGGATGCGATTCGTCAGTCAGCCCGTTCCATACCGGCACATGGGAGAACCGGGCAATCTCCTCCACCACACTCTGGTGAAATCCGCGGTACTCGATGCCGTCATACAGGCGCCCCAGCACGCGGGCGGTGTCCTTGAACGACTCCTTGTGCCCGAGTTGCGAGCCACTGGCGTCGATCATGGTGACATGGCCTCCCTGGTCGTGCACGGCCACCTCGAACGCACAGCGCGTGCGTGTCGAGGCCTTCTCGAAGATCAGTGCAATGTTCTTGCCGCGCAGGCGCGGATGCTCGTTGCCGGCGTATTTGGCACGCTTGAGCTCCGCGGCCAGGTCCAGAAGAAAGCGGATGCCACGCGGGGCAAAGTCCTTCAGATCCAGCAGGCTTCGGTTGCGCAGGTTGAATGCCATGGCAGCGCATCAGAAACGATAGCGCAGGCCCACCGAGGTGTTGCCGACATGGTCGCGCCGGCCGCCGGCAAAGCGCAGGTCGTGCAGTTCGTATTGCAGCAGCATCGAAATCTGGTTCGTGAATACGTATTCGGCACCGAGCCCGAGCGACAGGCCGAAGCCGTTCTGGTTGCCGCTTGTGATGCCGGAGCCGGCGAGCGAGGACACCTCGGTACGGCCATAGGTGGTTCCAATCTTGCCCAGCAGGTTGAACGAGGTGCTCAGCGGAACGCGCCCGATCGCGCTGAGATTGATGCCGTCGGCGCGGGTACGGCCGCCACCACGATTGATCGAGCCAAAGTCGGTGTAGCCCACCTCCAGCCCGAAATTGCGGTCGAAAAAGGTTCCTGCCGCCAGGCTGTACGACGTATCGCGCTTTTCCGAGGCGAACACGCCGGTGCCGGAATTGAGCGAGAAATCGGAGCGTCCGCCACTCAGGCCGATATAGCTGTTGCCTGCGCCGTACATGGCGCTGCCGGCGCTGGATGTGGAGGTGCTTTGGGCCTGCACAGGTGCGCTGGCGCCCAGTGCAGCAGCGATACCAGCGAGCAGGAAAGAGATGGTTTGCAATTTTTTCATGAAGACTTCCGACAGGTGAATGGGTGTCTGGAGACTGTAGGTTTGGCTGGGGCTTGCGTATGTAGTCGCTGCGTGGAACGGGGCGTAGGACACGAGGCCGTGCGGCGTGGCGATCATGGCAACGGGTCGCGCGCGATGGGGCAGCTCATGCAGTGGCTTCCGCCGCGGCCGCGGCCGAGTTCGCCGCCGGGAATGGTGATCACTTCGACTCCCGCCTTGCGCAGAAGCGTGTTGGTGAAGGTGTTGCGGTCGTAGGCCATCACGACGCCTGGCGCCAGGGCCAGCAGGTTGTTGCCGTCGTCCCATTGTTCGCGCTCCGACTCGTAAGCGTCACCACCCGTGGCCACGGTGCGCAGGACGCGCAATCCCATCGCCTCGGCCACCACAGCGAGGAACGGCTCGCTATGGGTGCGCACGTCCAGGCTGCCGGGTGTCGTGCCGGGCCGCAGGCTATGCACCCGGATGGCGTTCACCATGTCGGGAAAGACAGTGACCAGGTCCACGTCGCAGAAGGTGAACACCGTATCGAGGTGCATGGCGCCGCGCGACTTCGGCATCTGCGCCGCCAGTACCCGCGTTGCGCCGCCGTTGGCAAACAATGCGCAGGCGAGCTGACTGACGGCTTGCGGCGAAGTGCGCTCGCCCATTCCCACCAGCAGCACGCCGGGCGCGATCGGCATCACGTCGCCGCCCTCCAGGCACGCCAGCCTGTGCGCCTGGTCCGGGTTGCCCCACCAGACCCTGTTGACATTGCTGAAAGCCGGATGAAAGCGATAGACCGCGGCCGTCAGCAAGGTCTCCTGCCGCCTAGCCGGCCAGAACATCGGGCACAACACCACGCCATCGAACAGCCAGCAACTGCTGTCACGCGTGAACAGGGTGTTGGGCAGGGCTGGCAACAGCAAATCGGATGCACCAGCGCACTGGGCTGTGAGACCGCTGGGCGTGAAGGGCAACTCGGCGCGGGACAGCCCACCAATCAGATGGGATGCGAGCTTTGCGGCGGGGAGGGCCTCGAGCCAGGGCCGCAGCGCCTGCGCCGTTTGCTCATCGACGAAATCCGGGGCCAGCTTGCGTGCCAGCAGCCAGTCACGCGCCGGTACGATGGCGAGGGTTTCTGCCAGCATGTCGTGCAATTCCAGCACTTCCACGTCGCGCTCGCGCATGGCACTGGTGAATGCGTCGTGGTCGTTGGCCGCTTGTGCCACCCATAATACGTCGTCAAACAGAAGCTCCTTGCAGTTGGCCGGCGTGAGTCGCTTTTGTGCCAGCCCGGGCCGGCAGACCAGCACCTTGCGCAGACGGCCGACTTCGGAATGCAAACCTGTTGCCATGTCGGTGCCGATCAAAGTGTCAGACGCCCGCTGGCGAGCATGCCGGCGGCGAGCAGTCCCAGCGCAACGATCAGCGCCAGCATCGCCCATTCGCGGCCCGCAAACGGCCGCTCGGCACGTTGTTGCCGGGCCAGCAGGAACACGGCTGCACCGGGTGCGTACAAGACGGCGCTCAGCAGCAGATATTTCAGGCCGGCGGCGTACAGCAGCCAGAGGCAGTACCCTGTGGCGATGACGGCGATTGGCGTGTCGGCGCGACGAATCGCGGACTGCGCGCCCTGGCCACGCCAGGCCAGCGACAGCCCATAGAGGACGCTGAATAGATACGGCACCAGGATCATTGCGGTGGACAGCGAGATCAGCGCCAGATAGGAAGCCTTGGACCACAAGGTCACCAGCAGAAACACCTGCACCATGCCGTTGGTCAGCCACAGGGCATTGGCTGGCACGCCATGCCGGTTGTGCTGGGCCAGCCAGCGTGGCATCACGCCCCCTCCGGCGGGCGTGAAGAGCGACTCGGCCGCCAGCAGCGTCCAGGCCAGGAAGCCGCCCCCGACCGACACGATCAAACCGACGTACACCAGCACTGCGCCCCACGGGCCGACCGCCTTTTCGAGAACGCCGGCCATCGACGGATTCTTCAGCCCGGCCAGCTCCGCCTGCGACATGACGCCCAGGGACAGCAGCGATACCGCCATCAGCAGCACCAGGCAGATCAGAAATCCGATGATCGTGGCGCGACCCACGTCTTCACGCTTGCGTGCGCGTGCCGAATAGACGCTGGCGCCCTCGATCCCAATGAACACCCACACCGTTACCAGCATCGTCCCGCGCACTTGCTGCAGCACGGAACCCAGCTTGGCGTCGCCCCAGAAATCCAGCGTGAATGTCCTGAACTCAAACACCAGGGCGACGAAGACGATGAACAGCAACAGGGGAACCAGCTTCGCCAGCGTCACCAGTGCGTTGAGCACCGCTGCGGCCTGCAGGCCGCGCAGTACCAGCGCATGAACCAGCCAGAGCACCAGTGAGGCGCCTGCCACTGCCGCCAAGGTGTTGCCCTCCCCGAACACGGGAAAGAAGTAGCCCAGCGCGCCAAATGCGGCCACGAGGTAGCCCACGTTGCCGATCCACGCGCTGACCCAGTAGCCCCAGGCCGAGTTGAAGCCGGCGTATTCACCCGACATGGCACGTGCGTAGGCGTACACGCCGTTGTCGAGTTCGGGCATCCTCAGGGCCAGCATCTGATAGACCAGGGCCAGCATCAGCATGCCCACGCCGCTGATCGCCCACCCGATGAGAATGGCGCCGGCGCCCGCGCTGGCGGCCATGTTCTGCGGCAAGCCGAATATTCCACTGCCAATGATGGAGCCGACAACCAGGGCAACGAGCAGGCCCACACCCAGTGTGGCCGGGGGGCGCGGCGCAGGACCGATGGATGTTGTCATGTGCTGGCCTTCAGTTGCGGGATCGGCCCAGGCGTGAAGTGCAGCAAGACCACGGAACTGAGCGCCGCGGCAAAGAAGCACCAGACCGAAATGAACCAGTTGGCGTACACAGCGTAGGCAGCCACGAGGGACAGGTTGGCGACCACTCCGAACAGCCGCACGATTCGATGACTGGAGAGCAGCGGGCTTACGCACACCCCGAGCAGGTACAACGCGGTTGCCGTGGCGACGCGGCCGTGTTCGAAGACGTAGCTGATGTGGTTGTCACGCAGCTCTGCGATCACGGGTTGGCGCGCCATGGCCACACCCAGAAATACCGCCACTGCCACACCGGCAGCAGCAAATGTGGCCATGGCGGTGCGGCGCCACGGCACGACTTCGATCAGCAACACCGCAACCGGTATGTAGACCGGCCAGAGAATCTGCGAAAACGCCGAATAGGTCTGGGTGAGGCAGGTGCTGAGCAATGGCGCGTCCTGTGCCAGGGTCAGCCACAGTGCGCCCTCGACCAGTTGTTGCGCGCCGAATACTGCCGGCACCAACGCGAATGGCAGCTCCGCGGCCGAACGCGCACGCTGGGCCGCCACGATGCCCACGGCCAGCAACCCCAGGCCGGCGGTGAAGCTTGCAGTAGCGGAGAAGCACATGCGCGAAACAGGGCGGAATACGCCAGTGGGTTGAATGCGTGAAACCAGGCTGGGCGGCGGCAGCCGCCAACTGTTTGTAACCAGTGCACGGCAGCACATCTGTGCGCTGGCGCACATGGCGGGGATTTCGCCCCTGGTTCGGCGTCGGCAGGATCCCCTGGCTACCATGCTGCGCGCAATCGACCCGGACTGGGCGCAAGCAGCCCAGGCAGCGTGCGCTTGGGTTTCTTGTCCCCTTACCTATTTCGAAGCCGCAAGCCTGTCTGCTTTCGCCATTTCGGGTTTCGACAAGGTGTTGCCGCCGGACTCGTCGTAGACCAGTTGCTGCGCGATCACGAGTGTGTCGGTCGCTATCAATACCACGCACAACACCAGGCCCGCGAGAGCGAGGGACGTATGTATCACGAAGGACCATGGAAGGTCGGCCGCGTCGCGTGCGGGCCGAGGGCGTAGCGGCGTTCCAAATTCCGCATCGGTTGAAACGAAGTCCTCCCGCGGCACCGGCACGCTACCTTCCCATTGACAGGAAAAGTGCTCACAGCGAAAGCGTTGCACCGGTTTGAACATGCTGGTGAACCGGTCGACCGGGCGCCGCCATGTGCGAAACAGGCTGCGACCGCATTGGGGGCACGCTCTGTCACGACATACGGTGGTGTAGCGCACACGCGGCGCCGGCAACTTTGGAGACATGGGGAGCTTCCTTCGGAGACTGATTTCCAGACTTCCCCTAAGGTAACCATTGATGAGAAAAGTACCAACGCAGATACGTCGCGTTCGGCCGTAAGAATGGTCCTACGCAAGCCGCGATTTCTGGCCAGGTCTCCCATGCAGCGGGGGCTTGCCCGGCCCCTTGCAAGACACCTACGCCTTCACGGACCCTGCCATCAGCCCGGCAACCAGGTACCTTTGCAGCGCGATCACCAGCGCCAGTACCGGAACCAGCTGCACCGTTGCGGCGGCGAAGAT
>JANNDB010000284.1:0-2091 GCA_031387285.1 Betaproteobacteria bacterium
AGCCCAGCAGGCTGGGTACCACGCCCCAAAGCAGCGACGGCACGGGCTGGGCCGACCCGTCGCGCATCACCATGCCCCAGTGAATGGCGCCCAAGAAACTGGAGATCGTGAGGCCGTACCCCAACAAGGCCATCGTTACCGGTTGCGCGTCGCCCGGCCGCGCCAGCCAGAGTGCGGCGGCCAGGCCCACGAACGGTATCAGCCCGCCAAAGCCCAGTCGCCGAGCCCACAACGAAGGGCCTTCGCCCTGCGCTTTCATCAGCCCTCGTCCTTCGGCTTCGCCTCAGGCGCCGCGGGCCCGCTTCGCGGGGCAGGGCGGCACATTTCTTCGCCATTCCAAATCTGGCCACACCAGCAGCGGCCTTCGCTGTCGATGATGCAGGTTCCGCTGCCGCAGCAGCGCGGGTCTTCGTTCATGCGCAACTCCTGGGTGTCGCTTCGCAGCCCGTTCGAGATCACTTCACGAGCGGCCGCACGGTGGTGAAGCCGCCGTCGACCGCAATCACCTGCCCGGTGAGGCGCGCGGCTCCTTCGCCGAGCAGCCAGGCCATTGCATCGGCTACCTGGTCGGCCGTCTGCACGCCGCCCAGCGGGTACTGCCGCGCCGCGCCCTCTCGCATCGCGGGCATCCGCAGCATGCCCGCCGTCATCGGTGTGTCGGTCATGCCCGGGGCCACGGCATTGATGCGCAGGCCCTGCGCCGCATAGGTGGCCGCGGCGCTGCGCACCAGGGCTTCAACGCCGCCCTTGGCAGCAGCAATGGCTTCGTGATTGACCACGCCAATACGCGCCACCACCGAGCTTACAAAGACGGCGGCGCCAGGGGCGCCATGCAGCGCCATGATCCACGCCTGCAGCGTGAACACCGCGCTGTCGAGGTTGACGCGCATCACCTCGCGGTAGGCGTCTGCACGGGTGCGGTGCAGCGGTGCGATCAGCGTGTTGCCCACGCAGTGCGCCAGCAGCGTCGGTGCGGCGCCGAGCGCTTCCTGGCAGGCGGCGATGGCCTGAGCGGCGCCTTCGGGCGTGGTGGTGTCAGCGGCTACGTGCACTGCAGCCTCCACATCGGCCAGGCGGGTCGCGTCGCGGCTTACCGCGGCAACGCGGCAGCTTTGGGCGTGCAGGTGGCGCACCAGGGCGCGGCCGATGCCGCCACTGGCACCGGTGATGAGGGCGATTGCGGTCATGGTGGGTTCCGAAACTGGGAAAGGAGTGAAATCAACGGGAGATGGTCACGAGCCGGGGTCGCGATGACTCGGCCGTTCCGGCGCAGACCGGTCCAGACGAAACGCCCAGCGCTGCAGCATCGGCCGCCATCGCAGGAAGAGCCGGTAGCCGCGCTCCATCACCCAGGGCACGCCCGGCAAACAGCCGGCCAGGGCCAGCCAGCGCCAGCCGGGCAGCTCGGCCCACAATGCGAGGAAGGCCTGCGCGCCGCTGAGCATTGCACCGTCTCGGCCGCGCACATGGAACCGCGCCAGCAGTTGCTCGGGCGTAGTGCCGCGCGGCAGCGCCAAAGCGCTGTCGCTCACGTCGGCGAAGCATACCGGCGAGTCCGCTCGCAGCGGCTGCAGGCCGCGGTAGATGCCGATCTCGCGGCGACACAACGGGCACGCGCCGTCGTACAGCACGATGAGCGGCAGCGAGCCATTGGCTGCGTCGTGCACGGGTTCGGTCACCATGAAGGGGCCTCGTTGATGGCCAGCAGGTCCGCGGCCGAGTCCATTCCGCGCGAGGCGCGGGTCCACCATTGCGAGAAGGAGTCGCAGCGCCGATCGACCCGCGCAAACAGTGCCGGTTCGGCCTGGCACGCCGCCCACTTCGCCAGCCAGGGGGCGAGGTGAGGCTCGTCCATGCTGCGCACGCTGCGCGCGCCCTTCAATGCGTAGCCGATGGCGGAGGCGTCGCCGTGCCATCGCTCGGTGGCGAGTTCGGCCATCCGGCTGCCGACGAAGTGCCAGCGCAGCGCACTCCAGGGCCAGTCGCCGTGGAAGTCGGCCACGAAGATACCGAGGACCACCGTGTCGTCTGCTAACGTGGCCGGCAACGCACCCAGCATCCATGGGTGCACAAGCCAGACGTCGCGGCTGG
>JANNDB010000144.1:0-6113 GCA_031387285.1 Betaproteobacteria bacterium
TCAGGGCCATCGGCTTGCCGACCGTGTTGCTGCGACCGATCACCACGGCGTGTTTGCCGCGCAGCGAGACTCCCGTGGAGTCGATCAGCTTCATGCAGCCGTACGGGGTACATGGATTGAACCCCGGCGCCCCGGTCAGCAGTTCACCCGCGCTCATGGTGGAATAGCCGTCCACGTCCTTGCTCACGGCAATCGTCTCGATCACCTTGTGCGGATCGATGTGCCTGGGCAGGGGCATCTGGACCAGGATGCCGTGGATGGACGGATCGTTATTGAGCGCTTCGATGCGCGCCAGCAACTGCGCCTCGGGCAAGGTCGCTTCGTATTTCTCGAACACCGAGTGCATTCCGGCATCGTGGCAACCCTTGACCTTGTTGCGCACATAGACCTGGCTTGCCGGGTCTTCCCCTACCAGAATGACGGCCAGACCAGGCTGGATATGGCGCTGCCTGAGCAACGCCGTACGTTGCGCAATCTCGCCGCGCAACCGGGTGGAAAGTGCGTTGCCATCGATCAGGCGGGCGCCGGAGTGGTCGTTCATTGTGGGTTTCCAATGCTCAGGAGGGGCGCGGGCGCCTGGCGCCACGCCGGTGTGCCCGGCAGCTCAAGGCTTGCCGGCGTTCTGTCCGAGGGCGATCTTCAGCAGGTCGGCCACGGTGTTGGCGTTGAGTTTTTCCATGATGTTGGCCCGGTGCGCCTCCACCGTCTTGATGCTGATGCCCAGGTCGTCGGCGATCTGCTTGTTGAGCCGGCCCGCCACGATGCGCTCCAGCACCTGCGACTCACGCAGCGTGAGTTTGGAGAGCAGGGCGTCGCGGTTGACGGCGAGCTGGTGATCGGCAAACGAACCTTTGGCATGCTCCAGCATGCGCTCCACCAGCCCGACCAGCTGGTCCTCCTTGAAGGGTTTCTGGATGAAGTCCATCGCCCCTTTCTTCATCGTGTCCACGGCCATGGGCACGTCACCGTGCCCGGTGATGAAAACAATGGGAAGCGGCGAGTGGTTCTCGAGCAGGCGGTTCTGCAACTCCAGGCCGGTCATGCCGCCCATGCGGATATCGGCAATCAGGCAGGCCACTTCACGGGCGTCATACCGGGAGAGAAAGGATTCGGCGGAGTCGAAACAGCGGACGCGATAGTCCTTGCCTTCAAGCAGCCATTGCAAGGAGTCGCGGACTGCTTCGTCGTCATCGACAACATACACCGTGCCCTTTTTGGGAATCAGACTCATGCAGCTATCCTGGGGTCTTGAGTTGCGCCTGCCGGTTTGCCGGGTCCGCGGAGGCCGTGTCGCCAATCGGCAACCAGAACGAGAACCGGCAACCTGTCAAATCGGCGCCATTGTAGATGTTCTCCGCGCGCATCCTGCCCTGGTGCGACTCGACGATGGAGCGGCACAGATTGAGGCCTATACCCATGCCGTCGGTCTTGGTGGAGTAGAAGTCCTCGTAGAGTCGATCCATCACTTCAGGCGCCAGTCCGTTGCCGAAATCGAGTACCGAAAACTCCACCACATCCAGTCCGTCGGCGTGGACTTGCCCCACCCGCAACTCGGCGCGGCGCATGGGTGTCGGGCGTTGCGCCGCGTCAACGGATTCGGCGGCGTTCTTCAACAGGTTGATCAGCACCTGCTCGATCAGGATCGGGTCCACCAGCAACAGCGGCATCCGCGGCGCAATATGCCGCACGAGGCGCACGTTGCGCCGGCGCAGTTCGATCTCGGCGAGTTCCACCGCCTCGTCAATCATGTCGGTCACCATCGACCAGGTGCGGTTGGGTTCGCTGCGCTTCACGAACGAGCGGATGCGCTGGATGATCTGCCCGGCGCGCTGCGCCTGGCGTGCGGTCTTCTCCAGCGCGCCCAGCAGGTCGGGCTGCGAAATCTGCTGCGACCGGATGCGCGAGACCATGCCGTTGCAGTAGTTGTTGATGGCGGTCAGCGGCTGGTTCAGTTCGTGCGCCACGCTGGACGCCATCTCACCCATGGTGATCAGGCGGCTGGCGTTTTGTGCACGGTCGGCCTGGGCTGCCGCCTGTTGCTCTGCGAGGCGGCGCGCGGTGATATCGGTGGCGATCACCATCTGGGCCAGACGGCCATCCACCCAACTCAGGTAGCGCGAACGCACCTCCAGCCAGAGGCCGAGTTCACTGACGTAGACCTCGGCGTTTTCCGACTCCACGTCCGGCAATACATTGGTTGGCAGGCCCGCGAAAGAATCCACCTGATCGCGCGATTCGTCGTTCGGCGGCTGCACGGGCACACCAGCCTGTGCCACCAGTTTCATGTGGCCACTGGTATCGGAGCCGAACCAGAGGCGGTAGAGCTTGTTGGCAAACAGCATCTCGGCGCTGCCCAGCGGCGCCACGGAGATCGAGGCATCCAGCGCTTCCAGCACGGTGGTGAAGCGCTCAAAGGACGAGGAGAGTTGTTCGCGGATACGGTTGGGTTCCGTGATGTCGGTCATCGAACTCATCCAGCCAGTCTGCGTGCCACGAGCGTCGATCAGGGGTGATACATAGAGGCGGGCGTCGAACAGGCTGTTGTCCGGCCGCTTCACGCGCATCTGCACGCCACCCGGAGTCGTCTTGCCGCCGAGTTCATCTGCCAGCATCTGCGTGAGCGTCTCGTGGTCGGTATCGGGCCAGTACGGGAAAGGTGCCGTACGGCCGACCAGTTCGGATTCGCTCCAACCGGTCATCTGGCAAAAGGCGGCATTGACATAGGTAATGCGGCCTTGCAGATCCATGGCGCGCATGCCGGTCGGCATGGAGTTTTCCATGGCGCGGCGAAAGTTGGTCTCCGATACCAACGCCTGCTGTGCCTGCTGACGCCGGCGGGTATGGCGCCAGTTGGCAATCAGCATCCACGTCGTCATGAAGCTCAACACACCGACCAGCCAGAACAGGCCGCTGCCGATCACGCCCAGCGAGGTGCGATACGCCTGGGCGCGCAGCACCAGCCCGTTGCCCACCGGAGACACGGGAACTTCGAATTCGTTGATGGGGTTGACCCAGGGCAGCAGGCTGCTGGCGGGGTTGCGCGCGGGGACGCTGGTGCCAGCGAGTCGCGTTCCGCGGTCGTCGCGCAGCGAAACCGCGTAACGTGCCGACACTTCGGATGGCACGCCGTACCGGTACAGGCCGTCGACTGAATACTCTGCGAAGACCACACCGGCAAAGCGCCCCTTGCTATCGGAAAGCGGTAAGTGCAGTTGCAGGAACGGTGCGCTGGCGGCGCTGCCGCTGCGCTGGAAGTAGACCGGCTGCTGGGTTTCGCGGGCGAGGTTGTAAATGTTCAGGGTATCGGCCTGCTTGATGGTTTCCGCCAGGCTCAGGCGCTGATTGGGTTGCAGGCTGGCTGTCGCAAAGCTGGACTTGACCCGTTTGCGTTCGTCCACCCAGCTCGCCCGTTCAAGTTCGGGATACTGGTTCACCAGGTTTTCGACCCTTACCTGGAACTCGTCCTCGTCGAGCTCGGCATTGGATATGTCGCGCGCGATGCGCATCAATTGCTCCTGTCGCTCGAGCAGGCGCAGGCGCAGTCTTTGCTGGGTGTATTCGACGTCGCGCCGCACCGCTTCCTGTTCGCGGTCGATCTCTTCCAGACGCAAGTAGCCAAACGAGGCAATGATGGCCGCCAGAAACAGCAGTACCGCCGCCAGCGGCGCCAGTACCGCAAAACGGTCCTGTCGTTGCGGATGCAGGCGCCACCACCAGCGGCGCACGCGCGCCGCAGTGGCCACAGCCGTGGCCGTGCCCGGGGTTACTGAGGTCGCCATGGCGCGAGTGTAGGGGCTGAAACCTCCATCTGTGCCCGTTCCAGTGTCAGGGGAGTTTGACTGAGCCTGGTTATCGTGGCGGTCCGAATTTCATAATATGAAGTACTAGTGCATTATTTGAAATATCAAATATTCTATGGAATAATTGCCATACAGTACTTAGAGAACACGCTTTTACAGGAGACGACCATGGCTGCCGTACCTTCCAATTTGTTCGGTGTTGCCGCGCCGGACGCGGACTCGCAGGAAACCCGGGAATGGATGGATGCTCTGTCCGCGGTGATACAAGCCGAAGGCCCGCAACGCGCCCACTTCCTGCTCGAACAGTTGCTGGAGCACGCACGCCAAAGCAGCATCGACATGCCGTTTTCGGCCAATACCGGGTACGTCAACACGCTCGAGCCGGAGCAGGAGGAGCGTTGCCCCGGCAACCTTGAAATCGAGGAACGGCTGCGCGCCTACATGCGCTGGAACGCGATGGCCATGGTCGTGAAGGCGAACCGCCACCATCCCGTGGACGGTGGCGACCTGGGCGGCCATATCGGATCGTTCGCATCGCTGGCCAATCTGTTTGGCGCCGGCTTCAACCATTTCTGGCATGCGGAAAGCGAGAACCATGGAGGCGACTGCATCTATATACAGGGGCACGTGTCACCGGGGGTCTACGCCCGCGCATTTCTCGAAGGGCGCCTGTCGGAAGAGCAGTTGCTCAATTTCCGTCAGGAGGTAGCGGGGCGCGGCCTCTCCAGTTACCCCCATCCCAAGCTGATGCCCGAGTTCTGGCAGTTCCCCACCGTCTCCATGGGCCTGGGCCCGTTGATGGCCATCTACCAGGCGCGTTTCCTGAAGTACCTGCACGCACGTGGTATCGCCGATACGGCGAACCGCAAAGTCTGGGTATTCTGCGGCGACGGCGAGATGGACGAGGTCGAAAGCCTGGGTGCCATCGGACTCGCGGCACGGGAAGGTCTGGACAACCTCATCTTCGTGATCAACTGCAACCTGCAACGGCTGGACGGTCCGGTGCGCGGCAACGGCAAGATCATCCAGGAACTGGAAGGCGAGTTCCGCGGTTCCGGCTGGAACGTGATCAAGCTGATCTGGGGCAGCAACTGGGACCCGCTGCTGGCGCGCGACAAGGACGGCGCGTTGCGCAAGATCATGATGGACACGCTGGACGGCGACTACCAGGCCTTCAAGGCCAACGACGGCGCCTACGTACGCAAGCATTTCTTCGGACGCGATCCGCGCACGGCCGAGATGGTGGCCAAGATGAGTGATGAGGCGATCTGGGAGCTGCGCCGCGGCGGCCATGACTCGCAAAAGGTCTATGCCGCCTTCCATGCGGCGGTCAACCACAAGGGCGCGCCCACCGTGCTGCTTATCAAGACCGTGAAGGGTTTTGGCATGGGCAAGATTGGCGAGGGCAAGAACAATGTGCACCAGACCAAGAAGCTGGCTGACGAGGACATCAAGGCCTTTCGCGACCGTTTCAACATCCCGATTCCCGACAGCCAGATCGCCGACATCCCGTTTTACAAGCCGGCCGATGACACCCCCGAGATGCGTTATCTGCACGAGCGGCGCAAGGCATTGGGCGGCTATCTGCCGCACCGCCGCGTGAAGGCCGATGAGCAGTTCACCGTTCCGGCGCTGGAAACCTTCAAGTCGGTGATCGAGCCGACTCCGCAAGGCCGCGAGATCTCCACAACGCAGGCCTATGTGCGTTTCCTGACCACGCTGTTGCGCGACAAGGCCCTGGGCCCGCGCGTGGTGCCGATCCTGGTGGACGAAGCGCGCACCTTCGGCATGGAGGGGTTGTTCCGACAGGTCGGCATCTACAACCCGCAGGGCCAGCAGTACACCCCGGTCGACAAGGACCAGGTGATGTACTACAAGGAGGACAAGCAGGGCCAGATCCTGCAGGAGGGCATCAACGAGGCCGGTGGCATGAGTAGCTGGATTGCCGCCGCCACCTCGTACAGCACGAACAACCGCATCATGGTGCCGTTCTACGTGTATTACTCGATGTTCGGCTTCCAGCGCATCGGCGATCTGGCCTGGGCCGCCGGCGACATGCAGGCGCGTGGTTTCCTGCTTGGTGGCACCTCCGGGCGCACCACGCTCAATGGCGAAGGCCTGCAGCACGAAGACGGCCACAGCCACATCCTGGCCGGCACGATCCCCAACTGCATCAGCTACGACCCGACCTTCGCGCACGAGGTCGGCGTGATCCTTCACCACGGCCTGAAACGCATGGTCGAGCGCAGGAGAACGTCTATTTCTACCTCACCCTGCTGAACGAAAACTACCCGATGCCGGGCCTGAAAGCTG
>JANNDB010000147.1:0-2579 GCA_031387285.1 Betaproteobacteria bacterium
CTGATCGCCATCGTCAAGAAGGAGCTTCACCTCAATGCCTCGCTCTACACATGTTTACAGATCCTGTCGGTGTCCGTCTTCGAGAAAACCGAGATTTCATGCGCCTTGCAGGGCGACGACTCTGCGAACGACCCGCCCCCCCAGCGCTAACCAATTGAATTTGTTCGACATTTAACCGGACAGTAGTGATTGAATGTATTCACTAATTCGGTGCACTCTACACGATATCGCCCCGCTATCGACGAGCACACTTCACGCCAGGAACGGTCCATGCAAAGACGCCATTTCACCGCGCTGGCCACAGCCACGCTGATCGCGCCCACACTGCACGCGCAGGAGCGCACCATAAAGATCCTGGTGGGTTTCCCGCCCGGGGGTTCAGTCGACGTGATCGCGCGCCTGCTTGCTGACAGGCTGCGCGTTTCGCTCGGCCAGAATGTGATCGTCGACAACAAGCCGGGCGCCGCCGGCCGGGTGGCCCTGGGTGAAGTCAAACGCGCTGCGCCGGATGGCCAGACCCTGGTGCTCTCACCCAGCGGCGGGCTGGCGCTGCAGCCCTGGTTCATTCCCAGCCTGGGCTACGACCCGGTGAAGGACTTTAGCGCCATCGCGCGCGTCACGACATTCGACTTCGCCATTACTGCGGGTCCGGGCGCGCCCGCTGGAGACATCAAGGCGGTATTGGCATGGATGAAGGCGAACCCGGGCAAGGCCAACTACGCTACTTCGGGCGCCGGTGGTGTGCCCCATTTCACCGGGCAACTGCTGGCGCAGGCCACCGGCATCACCCTGACGCATGTGGCCTACCGCGGCGGCGCACCCGCGGCGATCGACCTGATCGGCGGGCAGATTCCGATGATGGTCGACACCGCGTCGGAGACGATCGAGCACCACAAGGCAGGCCGCGCGTGCATCCTCGCCGTCACGGGCGAGCAGCGCTCCAAGTCGCTGCCGGATGTGCCCACGCTCAAGGAGTCGGGCATCAACATGACGGCAGATGCGTTTTTTGGACTGTACGGCCCTGCCGGCATGGCGGGCGACATGGTGGCGCGTATTGATCGCGCCGTGGCAGACGCGCTCAAGGCACCCGAGGTTCAGGAGAAGATCGTGTCCTTCGGACTGGTGCCGGCGTACGGGAACGCCGCGGAGCTGACCGCCACACAGGCCGCGCACCTCAAACGCTGGGAAGCACCGGTCAAGGCTTCCGGCTTCAAACCGGATTGACACGCAGGCCGGGACGGCACTGGCCATGTGGTTGCGCAACTGCTGGTACGTGATCGCCTGGGACCACGAGATCCCGCAGGCCGGGTCGCCCGATCTTTTCACGCGTACCGTGCTGGGCGAACCGGTGCTGGTGTACCGCACCGAAGCAGGTGGCCTGGCGGCGCTGGAAGACCGCTGCTGCCACCGCCACGCACCCTTGTCCAAAGGCCGGCGCGAAGGCGACTGCGTACGCTGTGGTTACCACGGGCTGCTCTTCAATTCCCAGGGGGTATGCACTGAGGCGCCCGGCATCCCGATTGTGCCGGCCAAAGCACGCGTGCGCAGTTACCCGGTGGCGCTGAAGAACCAATGGGTATTCGTGTGGATGGGCGACCCGGCACTCGCCGACACCGCCTTGCTGCCCGACAACTTCTCCTGCGAACACCCGGATTGGCGCAACAAACCTGGCTACCTGCATTACGACACGCCCTATCTGCTGATCTGCGACAACCTGCTGGATTTTTCGCATCTGAGCTTTGTGCATGCGAAGACGCTGGGCGGTTCGACCCAGATTGCGCAGGCCGTTCCGACCATCGAAAAAGTTCCGGGCCCGCGCGCCGACTGGCCGCAGATCGGCATCAAGGTGTCGCGCCATGTGCCCAATGTGCCAGCACCGCCCTTCTACCAGCGCTTTCGCACCTTCGACAGCGCGCTGGACCGCTGGTTCGTCTACGAGTTCCTGCTGCCCGGCACACTGCTCATGCACTCCGGCGGGCGGCCGGTGAACGACGCACCGGACGACCTGCGCCGCGCCGTGCGGCTGCACAGCTGCCAGACCCTGACACCCGAAACCGAAACCACCACACACTATTTTTTCCAGCAGTCGCACCCGAGCGACCAGGGCGACGCGAGCGTGACCGAATCCATATTCGAGAGCCTGATTTCAGCATTCAACGAAGACCGCGACATGATCACGGCGCAGCACCACAACATACTGCGCAATCCGGACCTGCCGATGTTGCCGCTGGCCGTGGATTCGGCGCTGCTGCAGTTTCGCCGGCTGCTCGCGGAGCGCGCCGCGCTCGAGGCTAAAGCAGGTTGATGGCGGCGATGTCGCCCGCCGTGGCGCCGGTATCGAACAGCGCCGACAGATCGGGCTGCGTTCGCGCGTTCAGGGGGTCTTGCGGCATCAGCTTGTGCACCAGTACCAGTTGCGCCAGCAGCATGCGCCGGGTCGAGCGGGTACGTGTTGACTCCCAGCCCATCACAACGGCCGTGCTCAGGTGGTACAGCGCTGTGGCGGCCTGGCGCGCCAAAGATTCCTGTCCGTCTTGCGCTGCAGTTTGCGCGAGCGCCTGGACGCGGTCGACAACGCC
>JANNDB010000332.1:0-4319 GCA_031387285.1 Betaproteobacteria bacterium
CCTGGTACTCGAGCACCCGCTGCAGGCCGGCATGCAGGCCATGCGCCAGCCGATCCGGCTCGATGCGCCGCCCGACCCCATGGTCACCGCGCCGCGACCCCTGCCCGCGCGGGCAGCGAGCGCTGCCGTGGAGCCGCTGCGTCTGCGCTGCGAGCGCGAGTTCCCGCACGAGGCGCAGGCCATGCTGGGGGCCGGCTTGCAGCGGGTGCTAGAGTACCAGGACCTCGCCTACGGTACCGAGTACCTCGATCGTGTCGCCGTCTTGCACGGCCATGCGCTCGCAGGTGGGGGCGCGGCGCATGGGCATGTCGCCACGCTGGAAGCGGCCCGCTGGATCGCGGTGGCCATGGCCTATGACGACGTGATCCGCGTGGCCGACCTGAAGACGCGCGCCGAACGTGCGCGCCGCGTGCGCGAGGAGGTGGGCGCGGGTGAAGCGGAGGTGGTGGGTACCGTGGAGTTCTTCCACCCGCGTGCGCAGGAGATCTACGGACTGATGCCTGCAGGCCTGGCGCGCTGGATCGGGCGCACCGCCCCGCTGCGCAGTCTGCTGGAGGGTCGCATAGGCAAGGGCCGGCGGATACGGCCACACACATTGAGCGGTCAGATCCTGCTGCAGGCCCTGGCCGGGCTGCGCCGCTGGCGCCGGCGCGGCCAGCGCCACGGTGTGGAGATGGCCCACATCGCACACTGGCTGGAGACAGTGCAGGCGCTGCTGGCCGAGGACTACCACCTCGCCACGGAAGCCATTCGCTGCCGACAGCTGGTCAAGGGCTACAGCGACACGCACGCGCGCGGGGAAGCCCGATTCGACACCCTCCTGCGCGCCGCGGTGCTCCTGAATGGCAGGCCGGATGCAGCGGCGGACCTCGCGGCATTACGCGCGGCGGCGCTGGCCGACCCGCAGGGCTTACAACTCACGCAGCGGTGGGCTGCATTGGGGCTGCCGGCATGAACGGCAAGCCCGCGAACCACCCTTGCACGGAGCGTCGATGATGAATTACGCCGATGCGTTTTCGCAAAGTTATTCCGAGGCCCGGGCCAAGTTCCAGATTGCGGCCGCTGCGGGCGGTGCTGCGCTGTCTGCGCTGCCACACCCGCTCAAGGGACCCCGCGGCGAGGACCTCGCCTGCGATGTGGCGCGCTTCGGGCCCGACGATGCACAGGCGCTGCTGTGGATCAATTCCGCCACGCATGGCGTCGAGGGTTACTGCGGGTCGGGCGTACAGGTCGCCATGATGGCCCTGGGCTGGCAACACCGGCTGCCGCCGGGTGTGGCGCTGCTGCTGACGCACGCCATCAACCCGCACGGCTTCGCGTGGACGCGGCGCGTCACCGAGGACAACATCGACCTCAACCGCAATTTCGGTCCGCCGAGTGTGCCAGCGCCGGTCAATCGCGGGTACGCCGCCATCCACCAGTGGGTCATTCCAGCGCAGATCGAGGGGCCCGAGCGTGACGCGGCCGACGCGGCACTGGAGCGGTATCGGCTCGAACATGGCGAGCGCGGTCTGCGCGAGGCGATGTCCGGCGGCCAGTACGCCTACCCGGACGGGCTGTTTTACGGCGGCTCCGGGCCGACCTGGTCGAACCGCACGCTGCGCTGGCTTATCGACAGCCACCTGGCGCGGGTGCGGCGTTTCTGCTTCTTCGATATCCACACGGGTCTGGGGCCGCTCGGTTATGGCGAGGCCAGTTATGTGGGCGATCCTACGGACGAAGCGTTCGCCGAATGCCAGCGCTGGCTCGGCGACGATGTGACCTGGCTGGACCGCGGGACCGGCCAATCCACGCCGCTGCACGGCCACATCGGGCTACCATTCCGCCACCTGTATGCCGAGGGCAAGACCGGGCCGGTGCTGGGTATCGAGTACGGCACACTGCCATCCGCCGAAGTCCGCGCCGCGTTGCGCGCCGACCACTGGCTGCACGCACGCGGGCAGCTCGACAGCGCGCAGGGCCGCGCCATCAAACAGCGCCTGCGCGACGTGTTCTACGTGGATACGGACGCCTGGAAGCAGCAGGTGATCGCCCGCGCGGACGAACTCACCACCCGGGCGATGCGCAACCTGGCAGCTTAGGGTCGGTTAACAGGCCCGCGCCGCGTCAGCTGCGCGACAACAGCTGCAGGCGCGCGGCATCCAGCACCACCACCTGGCGGCCGACCCGCATGAGCACCTCTTCGCGTTCAAGCTGGGTGAAGAGGTGTGACACGCTGACGCGCGACAGGCCACAGATATTGCCCATCTCCTGCTGCGTGAAACGGATCGAGATCGCGGTTCCCAGGCGGTGTGGCGCGCCATAACTGTGCAACAGGTCGACCAGGTGCATGCACACTTTGCGCCGACCGGAGTTCGACCCTTGGGCCGCCACGTGGCGCAACATGATGCGAAAGCGCACACCCGAAAGCGCGCGTTGTTGCGCCGCCAACGCCGGGTGGCGGGCCAGGGCGGCCAGCATTCGGCTAGCCGGCACCACCGCCGCCAGCGTCTCCGCTGCGGCCACTGCCGATACCACGTAGTGCGGCGCCGCAGGCAGTGCGCAATCACCGACCAGTCCGTTTGGCCCGACGATCAACAGGTGGCGTTCGTGGCCGTCGAAGGCAAACGAGGTGAGCCGGACGCGGCCCTGCTGGATCACGAACACGAAGTTTGCCGGCTGGCCTTCGAGAAACAGGGTCTCGTCCTTGGCGAATTGCCGTGTTCGTGCGCCTTGCAGCATGTCGCCCCAACGGTATTGCAGGTCGGTCAGCCAGGCCGAGACGCCACTGCCCTGGTCTGGGCGTGCCGCGGCGGCGGGCGCGCGTCTAGGGCCTGTTAACGCCATTGGAGGGTTGCGGATTCGGGGCGCATGGGCCGCACCAGTTTAGCGGCCGCTTCGCGCGGAGGCATTGCCGATGTAAAGCAGCTTACATACGTTCGCGGGTGAATCTCGTTAGGATGCACCGATACCCCCGAGGCAGGAACCCCATGGACCGGATTGCAGGCTATTTCGCTGAGTCGTATACCGAGGCGCGAGCCAAGTTCCTGACAGCTGTGCAACAGGGCGGCGCTCGCCTGCTGTCCAGCCACGCCAACCCGGCCAAGGGACCAAGCGGTGAGGACTGCATCACCGACGTGGCCTGGATCGGGCCACAGGATGCGCGCAAGCTGCTGATCCTGGTCTCGGGTACACACGGCGCTGAAGGGTATGCCGGATCCGGCTGCCATACGGCCTGGCTGCAGGATGGCTGGTTCGCTCGCGCGAATACCAGGGACACGGCGGTCCTTCTGATCCATGCGATGAACCCGCACGGATTCGCCTGGGGCCGCCGCGTGAACGAGGACAACATCGACCTCAACCGCAATTTCATCGACCACACCCGCCCGCGCCCGGAAAATCCGGACTACGCGGCGATTGCCGCACACATCGACCCGTCCGACTGGGCCGAGCCCGGCCTGAGCACGCATAACCGGGCCATCGCCCAATACCTGGGACGCGACAACCATGACGTGATGTCCAAGGCCATGCATGGCGGTCAGTATGTGAACCCCAGGGGAATCTTCTACGGCGGCACCAAGCCAGCCTGGTCCAACACGCTGTTTCGCGAGCTGATCGCGCAGCATGCTGCAAAGGCCGAACACGTGGCGATCATCGACTACCACACCGGTGGTGGCGTCTGGGGTTACTGTGATCTGTTCATCGACGACGACCATGCAGGAAGCCAGACGCGCAACTGGTTTTCGCAGGTCAGCGTGATCGCTGAAGACAAGGCGGCGCATGGCAAAGACGCCCAGTCGGAGACACCGGGCAACCTGTTTTATGCGCTGCCCGCGATCCTGCCGGGCAAGCGCCTGACCCTGTGCCTGGTGGAACTGCGCACCGGGGAAGTGGGGGGCCACGATATCGTGCGCGCGGAGAACTGGCTGTTCCAGCACGGCGACCCGGACTCGGCCGCGGGGCGTGCGTTGCGCGCGAAGATGCTCGAGCGCTTTTACCCGGCGCGGCGCGAATGGCGTGTAATGGTGGCCTACCAGTCGAATGCGATGCTGGTGGAAGCGCTGTGCGGCCTGTCCGCCTTGTGATCAAAGGAGAACCAAATGTTTGCAACCAAGATGCTGCGTCTCGTTGGAACCGCCGTCACGCTGCTGGCCTGCTGGTCGGGAGCGGCCGTGGCGCAGGACTTCAAGGTGGCCATGAGCAGCCCGCCGACATCGATGGACCCGCACTTCCAGAACATCACCACCAACGCCAACGTGATCGAGCACATGTTCGAGCCGCTCGTGATGCGCAGCGCCGACGGCAAGCTCGCGCCAGGACTGGCCGAGTCCTGGTCGCTG
>JANNDB010000333.1:0-8851 GCA_031387285.1 Betaproteobacteria bacterium
TCGATCGCCGTCGGCATCAGCTGGCTTTTTAAAATCATCCGCCGGCCCGGGTGATGTGCCCGGACTCGGCGACAGTCACGAAATAGCGAAGCTGTTTCAGGTCCATAGGTTACAAGCATACGTGAAATATATGGAAACACTGATTTCAAGTATTTGACGTATGTAGTCTGCTTCCTTACATTCCACCGGATGCCAGATGGCAAGACAACGAATGAGGAGACCAAAATGAAGGCCTTGAAATCACAATTGCACCAGGTATATCGCTCCACTTGCATGGCTGCAGCGCTCGCTGTTGCTGCGCCATTTGCCTGCGGGCAAGTGACGCGACCCACATAGCAATCGGCGTTGTGCACTCTTTGTCCAAGCGCACGGCGGTGTCGCGTTTTGGTCTTTTATGTCCGGTGACCACCTAACGTCAATGGAGAAAATCATGAAACTTGGCAAGAGCCAGCTCACTCTTTCAGTGGCCTTCTCGCTTGCTGCTTGCTCGGGTTTGCCACCAGCGCCCTCGCCAGCGGCAGTGGAATCCCCCGCAGCGTATGCCAAAACTACCGAAGTCAAGGCGCTGCTTTGGGTGGGCAACAGCTTCTACTACTACAACAACTCCATGCACGGCCACGTCGGTCGACTTCTTGGTGCGGCAGGTGGCCGGGGGTTTACTGCGACATCCGCCACCATTGGGGGGTCCGGCTTCAACTGGCATGATGTTGACGCCTATTTCAAACCAGGCGGCGTAGGCAGCTATTCGTTCGTTGGAGACAACGAAGTCAGGTTCAACAACACCAGAACCGGTAAGCGCTTCGATGCAGCCATGATGATGGACTGTAGCCAGTGTCCATTGCACCCCGACCTGGCACCTATCTTTCATGCATACGCAAAGATGCACAGTGCGACGGTGCGCAAGCACGGCGCTGAACCAATTTTTTTCATGTCGTGGGCCTACTCGGACAAACCCGAAATGACCGAGCCCTTGGCCAACGAATACATCAAGATTGGCAAGGCCAACAACGCGCTGGTGGTCCCGGCCGGTCTGGCGTTTGCCGCCTCGGTGAAGAAGAGGCCCGAACTGAGCCTCATCATCGAAGACAAACGCCATCCGACCCTGATGGGCACTTATCTGGCCGCCTGTACGGTGATGGCGTCTGTCTACAAGCAAAACCCAATGGGCAACAAGTACACGGCGGGTTTGCCTGCCGATGTGGCGGCGCACTTCCAGACTGTTGCCTGGGAGACCGCGCAGGCGTTCCATGCCGCTGAAGGACGTGGCAGCCTTTAGCCGCTTTGAGCAAACCGACCGTCCAAGGCGAATTCAGCGCCGTGAAACGCTTTTCAATCTACCTGACACATTGGACCCTCATGAAGAAAATTCTCACTTTTATCGCAATAACAATTGTTGCCAGTTCTGTGCAGTCTGCTCCCATCAGCATACTGTTTGTCGGCAATAGCTACACCTTCGGGCGGGTGGATCCGGTGCTGAGCTACAACGCCGCCAATGTGCGCGACCTGACCCAGCCGCAAGGCCCTTTGAAAACCGATAGCACGGGATCACCTTTTACCAACCTCACCGGCACGAACTCTTACCCTGTGGGCACTCCCGGTTTCGACTCGTACTCACCCCATTCACAAACCCAAGGATGGGGTGGGGTGGCGGGCATATTCAAGCAAATGACGGTGCAGGCCGGTCTGGATTACGACGTGGCCTTGTCGACCCGTAACGCGGCATCGCTGCGCGGTCAATTTTTGAATTCTGCCAACTCGAATTGGGACATGCGCGGCAACATTGCGTCGCAAACCTGGGGCAAAGTCGTGCTGCAAGAGCAGAGTGACGAACCGCTGACCCGGCAAGCGGGCCTGGGCTCCAACCCCGAGTACGCCCGTTTCTATGCTGACAAGATCGAGAATTTTGTGCACTCCAGCGCTCAGTCGCCGACCATCCGCGACCGCGATGCATTCACGGGTGCCACCGGAACCGTTCGACAGGCGGCCTGCGTGGCGGCGGGCATAGCGGCTGGCACATGCAGCAGCGATCGTGGCACGTTCAGCAACGCAAATGCCAGCGCGGCGACCGAGATGTACCTTTACCAGACTTGGGCGCGACCTGACCTGATCAATGCGCCGGGTGCCAAGACGATCAACCCCGCCACGGGGAATGCCAGTTACAACACAAGTGTGCCCGTCGAATATTATTTTGCCAGCCTGGAGGCCTGGTCGGCCGATCTCAAATCCGGCTATCAAGCCATTTATGACCGGGCCGACGACGACGGTAGTGCTGGCTTCAAAGCGATTGCGCCCGTCGGCGAAGCCTTCCTGCGTGCTGTGACAAGTGGGGTGGCCACTCGCAACATGTACGCCATCAATGCAGCGACTGACGGACTCATGGATCTATGGTTCAACGACGGCACCCATGCAAGTGTTTACGGCTCCTACTTAAGCTCTCTTACCTTGTTTGGCACCATTACCGGACTCGACCCCCAGTCACTGGGATACAACGAAATTGCTGCGCGCGACCTGGGCATCAACCAACGCGACGCGTATCTTTTGCAGCAAGTGGCTGCCGAGCAACTCGGCTTTGCAAAAATTTCCGAGCCAGGTAGCCTCTGGCTTGCCGTATTGGCGTTAGGACTGGTGGGCTACATACGTCGCCAAAGGTAGCGCTGTCCGCTTGTTCCTTGTTTCACGAGGAGGCCTGGGCAACACCGTAAAATCCGAAAGTTCGCCGCGAGCCTGCGGCTTCCCACGATTGAAGGAATTCCAATGACAGTCCAGCCCCCCTCAATGTCAGACCGCGACGGCAAAATCTGGATGGACGGCCAGATGGTGGACTGGCGTGATGCCAAGATCCATGTGCTGACCCATACCCTGCACTATGGTTGTGGCGCGTTTGAAGGCGTACGCGCCTACAACACAGTTGATGGCACCGCCATCTTCCGCCTGACGGAGCACACCGACCGGCTCTTCAACAGTGCCAAGATCTTGCGAATGACGATTCCCTTCACGAAGGACCAGGTGAACGAGGCACAAAAAGCCGTGGTGCGTGAGAACAAGCTGGAGAGCTGCTACCTGCGGCCGCTGACCTGGATTGGCGACAAGAAGCTGGGCGTCAGCCCCAAAGGCAACACCATTCATTTGATGGTCGCTGCCTGGCCCTGGGGTGCCTATCTGGGCGAAGAAGGCATGAAGCGCGGCATTCGCGTGAAGATTTCAAGCTACACCCGCCACCACGTCAACATCACCATGACGCAGGCGAAAGCGGTCAGCAACTACACGAACTCGATCCTGGCCAACATGGAGGCCACGGAGGACGGGTATAACGAAGCCATGCTGCTGGATGCCAACGGCTTTGTTTCCGAAGGTGCGGGTGAAAACCTGTTTGTTGTAAAGGATGGCGTGGTGTACACGCCCGACCTGTCGGCCGGCGCACTCAACGGCATTACCCGCAACACCGTGTTGCACATCTGCAAGGACCTCGGGCTCGAGCTGGTGCAAAAGCGCATCACCCGCGACGAGGTCTATATTTCTGATGAGGCTTTCTTCACCGGCACCGCCGCCGAGGTGACGCCCATCCGTGAACTCGACCGCATCACGCTGGGCGGCGGTTCGCGCGGCCCCATCACGGAAAAAATCCAGTCGGCCTTTTTCGATATCGTGAACGGTCGCAACCCGAAGTATGCGCATTGGCTGAGCAAGGTGTGACCATGGGGAAATCCAATGCGATTGAACTGCTGGCCACGGAGCTCAACGCCCAGGGCGGTGTTTTCTGCCCCAGCCCGAAGGCTGACATGAAGATCTGGAACAGCCATCCCAAGGTCTACCTGGATGTGGCGCACAGTGGCGAGGCCAAGTGCCCGTATTGCGGCACGGTGTACCAGCTCAAGGCGGGCGAACACTTCGACGCGCATCACTGAGAGGATTTGCCGGCCGTAACCGGCAAGAGGTGCTTACTCCTCGCTCGTCCACTCCACCTGCACGCCCAGGCTGCGCAGGTTTTCCGCAAAACGCGGGTGTGCGCGACGGATTGGCGTGGCGTTGCGGATCTCGGAGCGGCCGTTGATGCTCGCGGCCACCATGAATAGGGCGATCGCCACCCGGATGATGTAGGGGCTCTCCACAATCGCAGGAGTCAGGGTGGCGCCACCGAATGTCAACAACCGGTGTGGATCGGACTGGTATACGTGGGCGCCAAACTTCGACAGCTCGCCTGACCAGCCAAGCGCGCCGTCATACACCTTGTTCCAGAACAGCGCGTTGCCCTGCGCGCAGACACCCAGGGCAATGAAGATCGGCAGCAGGTCAGCCGGCACATAGGGCCAGGGCGCGGCTTCGACCTTGGTCAGCACGTTGCTGGTGAAAGGCGTCTGCACCCGCAAGGGCCCTGCGCGATGCGCGGAAGACCAGCCATCCTTGTGGGTGATCTGAACGCCGAATTTCTCGAACGTACGGTCGATCAGCGGGAAGTTGTCCGGCGCCGAGTTGCGCACCACGACGTCGCCGCCCGTGATGGCTCCGAGGGCCAGAAAGGTGGCGATTTCGTGAAAATCCTCGTCGAATCGGAACTCCCCGCCGCCCAGTGGATTGCCGCCGTGCACCGTGACACGCGAGGTTCCCATGCCATCGATACGCACGCCGATCATGGACATGAAGCGGCAGAACTCCTGCACATGGGGCTCGGACGCGGCGTTGGTCAACTCCGAGGTGCCGTGCGCCGCTGCCGCGCACAGGACAAAGTTCTCGGTGGTGGTGACAGACGCGTAGTCCAGCCAGTGTTTGGTGGCCTGTAGCGGCCCGGCGCTGCGCACCAGCAGCGAGCCTTGCGCACGTTCGATGGTGCAGCCAAAGCGACGGAATACGTCTACATGTGGGTCAATCTCGCGCACGCCCAGCGTGCAACCCTTGACGTTGTCCTCCAGCCGGGCCACGCCAAAACGTGCCAGCAACGGGGGAACCAGCATGATGGAGGAGCGCATTTCCTCGGGTAGCCGGTGAAGCGCGGCGTCAAACACGGTCTCGCGGTGGTGCAGGTCCAGCGTGCCTGTCGTATGGTCCATGTGCACTTTGCTACCCAGCGTGCGAAAGATATCCAGGATCTTGCGCACGTCGGTGATGTCGGGCACACCCAGCAGGCGCAGGGGCTCCATGGTCAGCAGCGTGGCGCACAACACCGGGAGCACGGCGTTCTTGTTGGCGGATGGGATGATGCGGCCGCGCAAAGGCGTGCCGCCGTGGACGACGAGGTTGGACATGGAGCAGCGTGGGATAAGGGGCCACGTACAACACGCTGGCCCAGGCCATACTGTACCCATTGCCCATAGCCCCTGCGCCGCGCCAACTTTCGGTGGCGGGTTTTACTATATTGTGGGCGCAAGCTTTTTAGCTGCGAGCTTGGACATTTCTCTATTGACGGACGGCAACAGCCGGACGATTGCAATGCAGCGTCAAGCGGACGTTTGTTGCGCTCGCTCGCCGCGAATCGCCGGCTAACTCTTCGGCAATTCCTCTTCGAGTCCCTTCGACAGCGCGGCGCCAGCGTCAACACTCATCTCGACCGGCAAGACGGCTCCGTTCTCGAACAGCAGTTGGATGCGCACGTTTCCGTCAATCTCCGAAGGAGCCGCAGCAACGGCCAACACATCAAGCGCAGGTGCGGGAGCGCCCGGCGGCTGTTCGGTCCTGTTCAACAACGCGATGGCGACGGCAGGGGCAAGTTCGGTCGCAATCGCGACATTGGTTGCGGATCGTTTGGACCGCTTGCGCGCAGGCGTCGCAGTGCGCTTGGAAGGTGGCTTTGCAGTCCGCTTCGGCGTCGGCGAAGCTGCCACTTGAGAGGTCTTGACCATGGTTCTGATCTCTCCAGATGAGGTCCAAGCAGAATTGTACGCGAGCGGATTGTTCAACGTTCTGAAATGGTCACTACAGATCGGAGCGTGCGCCTTAGAGTCGTCCGAACGTCGACTCGCTACTGGGCAATGCCAGCAGCTCGGGGGAGAAAAACACAACCTGATCGCGGCCGGCGCTTTTCGCTGCATGCATCGCCAAATCAGCGTTGCGCATCAACGATTGGGTGGTTTGCGCGTCTTTCGGCGAACTGCTGGCGCCGATGCTGGCAGAGACCTGGACCGAGTTCTCGTGAATCTGAAACGGGCTTGCCAGTGCCTGGACCATTTTCTCTGCGACGGTACGGATGGGTGCGGCGTCGGGTACTGCATGGAGTATCACGGCGAATTCGTCGCCGCCCAAGCGCGCGACCGTATCGGCCTCCCGCACGTAAGCGCGAATACGGTCTGCCACAAATTTCAGCAAGAGATCAGCCACACGGTGACCGAGGCTGTCGTTCGCTTGTTTGAACTGATCAAGGTCGATGAACAACAACGCAGTTACGTCCAATATGCTGATGCCACGCAATGAAGCCGTCTGTTCGGCAGCCCGCATGGGCCACCGATTGCGCAAACTCAGACGTCGGGCTGCACCAGGTCGTGGCGGATGGCGTAGCGCAACATGCCTGCGACGCCGTGCAACACCAGGCGCTGACTGATCTGGCGCATGTGTGTGCCCGCCTCTGATCGAACGCCCTCGGGAGACCATCGTGCGTTCGCTCCCGGCACCAACCCGGCGAGACGAGCTACCGGGAAGCTGCCCGTCGCCACCGTCAGCTGATGGCCGGCGGGTGCTGGAATTGCCGAAAAAAAAGCCACCTTGCGGTGGCTGGAAAAGTCCTCGAAAGGACATCGTTGGAGACCCCTGAAACCCCGTGGCCTGATGGTCTTGACGCCACGCTGGCCGAAAACTGTGACAGCAGTTGTGACAACTCTATCGGCCGGTTTCGGGCTTGGCTATAGCCTGATCGACGTGTGGCGTGTCGGTAATCAACGTATCCGGTAATTTTTGGTATTTGGCGGCGTGGATCAAGCCTTGCCGATCGGCTGCAGCGGAAGGCGCACCTCGAAGCAGGCGCCAGAGCCAGGTGCTTCGCGGCAGGCAACGGTTCCGCCATGGCGCAACACGATGGACTTGACCAGCGCCAGGCCCAGCCCCACGCCGCCTTCGCGCTCACTCGCTCCAGGCAGCCGGTAGAACGGCTCGAAGATGCGCTCGCGCAGGTGCGCAGCTACGCCCGGTCCGTTGTCCGTGACGGTCAATATCGCCGCACGGCTATCGCGACGCACACTCGCCACGACCGAGCCGGCGCCGTGCCGGCGCGCGTTTTCCAGCAGGTTACGCACCATTCGGCGCAACAACCGGGTGACACCCTGGACCACCAGATCCGAGCTGTCGGGCGGCGCCTGCAACTCTGCCCCCAAAGCGCTACATTCCTCCGCCAGCAGACCCAGCATGTCAACAGACTCGATCAGGCCGAGGTCTGCTTCGCTGGCGTCGAGCCGGCTGGCCAGCAGGATTTCATCGACCAGCTGGTCCAGTTCCTGGATATTGCGCCTGATTTCTTCCTTGAACTGTGTATTCGCCTGGGGCTCCATCAGTTCCAGCCCCATGCGGATGCGCGCCAGCGGCGAGCGCAATTCATGCGATGCATTGGCCAGCAGCGCCTTGTGGCTCAGCAGCAGCGCCTGCACGCGTTGGGCTGCGGCGTTGAAACCCTTCGCCAGCGCGGCAACTTCATCATGCCCCTGATCGGGCAGGCGCAGCGACAGGTCTCCGTCGCCCCACTGCCGAACCCCGCGGTCGAGCGCCTCCAGGCGTTTGGTCAGGCGGCGCACGATGGGGTAACTGCCCAGGGCGACGGCCAGCGCCATCAACCCGAGCATCCAGGCGAAATTGAACGGAAATCGCAGCAGGCCCCCTGCACCAGGCGGCGGGCCGCCCGGCGGCCGGTTGCCAGCGCGCGGCAGCTGTATGAACAAGATAGTGCCGTCCTTCATCGGTACCTGGAATTCCGGCCCCTGTCCTGGTACGCGGATCGGCCGCACGGGAGCCTGGCCCACAATGTCCCCGGCTGCATTGCGCAGGACGATCTCGCGCCCTGGGCGTTCCGCGCGCTCGTGTTCGGCCTCCAGGCGCGCCAGCCAACCGGCCAGCAGTGTCAGGATGGCGATGGTGCCGACCACTGCCAGCCAGATGCGCAGATACAGGCGCTGGTGGAACGGGGTTTTCATGGCGCTGGCCGCCGCGTCAGTCCTGCTGGCGGGCAAATACATAACCCACGCCGCGCACCGTCAGAATGCGTTTGGGGGCCTTGGCGTCGGCTTCAATGGAAGCGCGGATGCGGCCCATGTGCACATCGATGGAGCGGTCGAAGGCATCGAGTTCGCGCCCGCGCACGGCCTCCATGATCTGGTCGCGCGTGAGCACCCGCCCGGCGCGCTCGGCCAGGGCCACCAGCAGATCGAACTGGTAGGACGTCAGCTCGCAGTTGCGGCCGGCGACGCTGACGGTTCGCCCGTCCCGGTCGATCTCCATCGAACCAAACCGCATGCGCTTGGCTGCGGCGGCGGCGCCCGGAACGTGCCGGCGCAATACGGCACGGATCCGCGCGAGCAACTCGCGCGGCTCGAAGGGTTTGGGCAGGTAGTCGTCGGCACCCAGCTCAAGGCCGACGATGCGGTCCATCGGATCGCCCTTGGCCGTCAGCATCAGCACGGGGGTGCGGCCGATATCGCCGGGCAGGGCGCGGATGCGGCGGCAGACTTCCAGTCCGTCGATATCGGGGAGCATCAGGTCGAGTATCACGAGGTGTGGCGGTGTGTCCTGTCCTTGAAGGACGGACAGGCCGCTGAGCCCGTCGGGTGCGTGGGCGACTTCATAGCCGGACTGGCCCAGATACTGCTGGACCATCTGCGCCAGCCTAAGGTCGTCTTCGATGATCAACAAACGTTCCACCATGCTGCCAGTTTAGGACCGG